>NZ_CP145886.1:0-10000 GCF_038049935.1 Rossellomorea sp. y25
CATCGCATTGTATTTTTATTAGATATCGAGAGTTAACGGATGTTATAGCACATAATTGTTGTACAGAAGTTATACAAACTGAGAAAAGGAGGGATCAGGATTGGAGAATATCGGGGATCTTTGGAGCAAAGCCTTAGAAAGCATCGAAAAAAAGATAAGCAAACCGAGCTTTGACACTTGGTTAAAGTCGACTAAGGCACATTCCATACAAGGGGACACTCTTGTCATTACAGCTCCAAATGAATTTGCGCGGGATTGGTTAGAAGGACGCTACTCTCAATTAATCTCCGGGGTTTTGTATGATATAACGGGCGAAGAATTGGTCGTGAAATTCATCATTCCTCAAAACCAGGAGCCGGAAGAGTTTGATATTCAATTACCGCCAAAGAAATCGATGAAAGACGATGATCAGCAGGATATCAATCAAAATATGCTGAACGCTAAATATACATTCGACACCTTTGTCATCGGTTCGGGCAACCGTTTCGCCCATGCTGCTTCTTTAGCTGTGGCTGAAGCACCTGCAAAAGCCTATAATCCCTTGTTTATTTATGGTGGAGTGGGACTGGGTAAAACTCACTTAATGCATGCGATCGGACATTATGTACTGGAGCATAATCCTGCTGCTAAAGTGGTTTATCTATCCTCTGAGAAATTCACGAACGAATTCATTAACTCCATTCGAGACAATAAAGCAGTCGATTTCCGCAATAAGTACCGCAGCGTTGATGTTTTATTAATAGATGACATTCAATTTTTAGCAGGAAAAGAACAAACACAAGAGGAATTTTTCCATACTTTTAATACCTTACATGAAGAAAGCAAGCAGATTGTCATTTCCAGTGATCGGCCACCGAAAGAAATTCCGACACTCGAAGACAGACTTCGCTCTCGATTCGAATGGGGTCTTATTACAGACATAACACCGCCAGATCTCGAGACGAGAATTGCGATTTTACGAAAAAAAGCAAAGGCTGAAGGATTGGACATTCCAAATGAAGCCATGCTTTATATAGCTAATCAAATCGATTCAAACATTCGTGAGTTAGAGGGCGCTTTAATCCGGGTTGTTGCGTACTCTTCTCTTATAAATAAAGATATTAACGCTGATCTGGCAGCTGAAGCTTTGAAAGATATCATTCCGAGCTCAAAACCGCGGGTTATCACCATCCAGGAAATTCAACGTGTCGTTGGAGAGCACTTCAATGTGAAGCTGGAAGACTTTAAGGCCAAGAAACGAACAAAGTCCATTGCGTTTCCCCGACAGATCGCTATGTATCTATCCAGGGAAATGACGGATTCTTCACTTCCAAAGATCGGGGAAGAGTTCGGCGGTCGGGATCACACGACTGTCATTCATGCTCATGAGAAGATCAGTACATTACTCGGAGCAGATGCTCTTCTTCAGCAGCAACTGAAAGAAATTCGTGAGTCTTTGAAGAGTTAATCTTACACACAAAAAAACTGGATAATGTGAATAACTAAGACAAACTAGCACACAGTCTGTCCACATGTGGATAGGCTGTGTTTACGTTGAATCCACACACTTATCCACATATCAACAGGCCCTACTACTTCTATTACTATTTTTTAAATAAATTATTAGTATATGATTCAGTCCATAAAATTATGTGCAAATTGGAGGAATAAATCATGAAATTTGTTATTCAAAGGGACTATCTTGTTCAAAGCGTCCAAGATGTCATGAAAGCAGTAACGTCAAGAACAACCATTCCCATTCTTACAGGAATAAAAATTATTGCTACTGAAGATGGCGTAACATTAACAGGTAGTGATTCAGATATTTCAATTGAATCTTTTATTCCGAATGAGGAAGAAGGTTCAGAAATTGTAGAGATCATGGAAACTGGAGGAATTGTTCTTCAAGCTAAGTTCTTTAGTGAAATCGTTAAGAAATTACCTAAAGATACAGTGGAAATTGAAGTTCAAAATCATTTCCAAACGGTTATTCGTTCGGGGCAGGCGGAATTTAATTTAAACGGTTTAGATCCGGAAGAGTACCCACATCTTCCTCAGATTGAAGAAGGAAACGGAATTAAAGTTTCAACCGATCTTCTAAAAACGATGATCAGACAGACCGTATTTGCAGTGTCCACCTCAGAAACACGCCCCATCTTGACAGGTGTAAACTGTCAGATTGAAAACGGGGAACTAAGCTGTATTGCAACAGATAGTCACAGACTTGCGATGAGAAAAGCGCCAATTGAAACAAATCATGATGCTTCATACAATATTGTGATTCCAGGGAAAAGCTTAAACGAGCTGAATAAAATCCTTGATGATACTGAAGAGCCTGTGGAAATCGTGATCACTGAAAACCAAGTGCTATTCAAAGCGAAGCACTTATTATTCTTCTCAAGATTATTAGAAGGGAATTACCCTGACACAAGTCGATTGATTCCTTCAGATACAAAAACAGAACTAACGCTGAATACGAAAGAATTTTTACAAGCGATAGACCGTGCGTCATTACTTGCCAGAGAAGGAAGAAACAACGTAGTGAAACTTTCAACTCTGGATGGCGGCATGATTGAGATTTCGTCTAACACACCGGAGATCGGGAAAGTAATCGAACAGGTGCAAAGCCAGTCCATTGAAGGAGAAGAACTGAAGATCTCCTTTAGTGCTAAATATATGATGGATGCGTTAAAGGCCATTGAAGGAACCGAAATTTATGTAAACTTCACTGGAGCCATGAGACCGTTCGTACTGAAACCACTTCATGATGATTCGATCCTTCAGTTGATTCTTCCAGTTAGAACGTACTAATGAATAGACAAGAGCCGATGCCTTTCACATGAGGTATTGGCTCTTTTTCTACACTTCATCTGGTAATTGAAGGAATTCCTCTCGTCTATTCAATGAAAAATCCAATGATAACAAGGACAAATTGCTCTGCGAGTCCTTGCTGATTTTTCGTTAGTTGTGACTTAACTCCATTTAGAGTAAAATAAGATATTAGAGACTTTATACGGAAAGTAGTGATTTTAGTGGCGAAAGAGATCACCATTGAAACAGAAATCATCACATTGGGACAATTCCTGAAGCTTGCTGAAGTAATTCAGTCCGGCGGGATGGCGAAGTGGTTCTTAAGTGAATATGAAGTATACATAAATGGCGAACAAGACCAAAGAAGAGGCAGAAAACTCACAATTGGTGACACAATTGAAATTCCGGAAGTAGGAGTATTTGTGGTTGCTGGAGAATAATAAAGGGTGTTATTTCCATGTACATTGAACAATTAGAATTAAGAAACTATCGAAATTACGAATCAATCGACGTGAGTTTCGAAAATAAGGTGAACGTAATTCTTGGAGAGAATGCTCAAGGGAAGACCAATATTATGGAGTCTATCTATGTACTGGCTATGGCTAAATCCCACCGGACTTCAAATGATAAAGATTTAATCCGTTGGGACGAGGAATATGCTAAAATAAAAGGTAGGATTCAGAAATATAATGGCGCGTTACCATTGGAGCTTGTCCTGTCAAAAAAGGGAAAAAAAGCGAAAAGTAATCACCTTGAACAATCTAAACTAAGTCAATATGTCGGCAATATGAATGTTGTCATGTTCGCGCCTGAAGATCTCCATTTAGTAAAAGGGAGCCCTCAAGTAAGGCGTCGTTTTATTGATATGGAAATCGGTCAGGTTTCTCCTGTTTATTTACATGATATCAGCCTTTATCAAAAAATATTACAGCAACGGAACCATTATCTGAAACAATTGCAAACGAGAAAACAAAAAGACCAGACCATGCTGGATGTCTTGACGGAACAGTTCATAGAGATGGCTGTGAAAATTACGAAAAAGCGCTTTGAGTTCGTTCAGCTGTTAGAAAGTTGGGCAAAACCGATCCATTCTGGGATATCCAGGAACTTAGAAACCTTAGAAATCGTATATAAACCGTCTTTAGATGTATCAGATAATCAAGAATGGTCAAAAATGGTAGATATATATGAGCAGAAATTTGATGGTATCCGCGAACGGGAAATTGATCGCGGTGTGACCCTGGTCGGGCCACATCGGGACGATCTTCAATTTATTGTGAATGGACGGGATGTTCAAACATTTGGATCGCAGGGGCAGCAACGGACAACAGCCCTCTCTGTGAAGCTTGCAGAAATCGAGCTGATTCATTCTGAAATTAAAGAATATCCCATCTTACTTCTTGATGATGTCTTGTCTGAATTAGATGATTATCGACAGTCACATTTACTAAATACCATCCAAGGGAAAGTTCAAACCTTTGTCACGACCACGAACGTGGATGGAATTGACCATCAAACCTTAAACGAAGCGACTACTTTTGAAGTGGAAGCCGGATCAATGAAAAGACTGAAATGAGGTGTTACCTTGTACATACATGTTGGAGAAGATGTCATGGTACGTACAGATGAAATCATCGCAATTATTGATCGAGACACCGTTCAATTTTCAGAGGAAATTCAACACTTCTTAAAAACGAAAGATAAAAACCTTTGTAATCTTGCAAAGGGTTCATATAAATCTCTTGTTATTACGTCTAATCAGTTGTATCTTTCACCACTGGCATCAAGTACGTTAAAGAAACGATCAAAGAAATACTCAAACTATGAGAATTTATTATAGAAATATAAAGCCCTGAAGGTTAGAAAGTGTAGGTGAATCAGTATGGCTATGGAACAAAAACAAGCGCAACAAGGTCAGTCCTATGATGAAAATCAGATTCAGGTTTTAGAAGGATTAGAGGCCGTTAGAAAAAGACCTGGTATGTATATTGGATCAACAAGCGGAAGAGGCTTGCATCACTTGGTGTGGGAAATTGTTGATAACAGTATCGATGAAGCGTTAGCCGGTTACTGTAATGAAATCGAAGTCATTATCGAAGAGGATAACAGTATTACTGTTACCGATAATGGACGTGGTATCCCTGTCGGTATTCACGAAAAAATGGGACGTCCTGCCGTTGAGGTAATCATGACGGTCCTTCACGCCGGTGGTAAGTTCGGCGGCGGCGGATATAAAGTATCCGGAGGTCTTCACGGGGTTGGGGCATCAGTTGTAAATGCTCTTTCCACAGAACTTGAGGTCCATGTTCATCGTGATGGAAACATCTATTATCAAAAATTCGAAAAAGGTGTTCCAAGCTTTGATCTTAAGGTGATCGGAGAAACGGATAAAACGGGGACTATCATTCACTTCACTCCAGATCCTGAAATCTTTACTGAAACGACGGAATACGAGTATGACACACTTGCAAACCGTATTCGCGAACTGGCTTTCTTAAACAGAGGGATCCAAATCAGCATTGAAGATAAGCGAGGAGAAGGGAAACGGAGAGACTACCATTACGAAGGTGGAATTAAGTCCTACGTTGAACATCTTAATCGTTCTAAAGAAGTCATCCATGAAGAACCAATCTACATTGAAGGCGAGAAAGACGAGATTACGATTGAAATCGCTCTTCAATATAACGATGGTTTCGCAAGTAATCTTTATTCCTTCGCCAATAATATCCATACACATGAAGGTGGAACCCATGAGTCCGGATTTAAAACGGCTTTAACGAGGGTCATAAACGACTATGCCCGAAAAAATAATGTGTTTAAAGAGAGCGATGCGAATCTTTCAGGGGAAGATGTTCGTGAAGGATTAACAGCCATTATCTCGATCAAACATCCTGACCCTCAATTCGAAGGTCAGACAAAAACCAAGCTCGGGAACTCAGAAGCAAGAACGATTACAGATTCCCTCTTCTCAGAGCATCTGGAAACGTTCTTACTTGAAAACCCGGTTGTCGCACGAAAAGTGGTAGAAAAAGGACTGATGGCTGCACGTGCCCGACTGGCTGCGAAAAAAGCAAGGGAGCTTACCCGTCGTAAGAGTGCCCTGGAGATTTCCAGCTTACCTGGTAAATTAGCAGACTGTTCTTCCAAAGACCCAAGCATCAGTGAGATCTACGTGGTTGAGGGTGACTCAGCCGGTGGATCTGCTAAACAAGGCCGTGATCGTCATTTCCAAGCCATTCTTCCTTTGCGGGGTAAAATCATCAACGTAGAAAAGGCACGTTTGGATAAGATCCTCTCAAATAACGAGGTCCGTGCGATTATAACCGCTCTAGGCACAGGGATTGGCGAAGACTTCAATCTGGCAAAAGCGAGATACCATAAAATCGTGATCATGACCGATGCCGACGTTGATGGCGCACATATTCGTACACTATTATTAACGTTCTTCTATCGCTACATGAGAAATATCATTGAAGCAGGCTACATCTACATCGCTCAACCTCCTTTGTACAAAATTCAACAAGGGAAGAAAATCGAGTATGCCTACAATGATAAAGAACTGGATCGCATCCTTGCAGAAATCTCCCCGACACCTAAACCTGGAATCCAGCGTTACAAGGGTCTTGGAGAAATGAATCCTGAGCAGCTTTGGGAAACGACGATGGATCCGGAATCAAGAACCCTGCTGCAAGTAAGTCTTCAAGATGCGATTGAGGCTGACGAAACCTTTGATATCCTGATGGGTGACAAAGTTGAGCCGAGACGTAACTTCATCGAAGAAAACGCAGCTTACGTTAAGAATTTGGATATCTAAAATAAAATAAACAGGATAGACATGCGTGCTATCCTGTCTTTTACATAGCGGACAAGGTAAAGAATGAGAAAGGTATAAATCTTTCTTTAAAAGGAGGTCCCTTTTACTATGGCAGAAACACCGAGATCGAATGTTAAAGAGATTAATATAAGTAGTGAAATGCGCTCGTCTTTCCTGGATTATGCGATGAGTGTTATCGTTTCCCGTGCACTACCGGATGCCCGTGACGGTCTGAAACCTGTACATCGTCGTATTTTGTATGCGATGAATGACTTGGGAATGACGGCAGATAAAGCATACAAGAAATCAGCCCGTATCGTCGGTGAAGTAATCGGTAAGTATCACCCCCATGGTGACTCTGCTGTTTATGACACGATGGTGCGTATGGCACAGGATTTCAACTATCGCTACATGCTTGTAGACGGTCATGGTAACTTTGGTTCTGTTGATGGAGACGCAGCTGCGGCCATGCGTTACACAGAAGCACGTATGTCCAAGATCTCTATGGAACTCATTCGTGATATTAATAAAGATACAATTGATTATAAAGATAACTATGATGGTACCGAGAGAGAGCCGGAAGTATTACCTGCCCGTTTCCCTAACCTGTTAGTGAACGGTTCTTCAGGTATCGCTGTAGGGATGGCAACGAATATTCCACCTCATAATCTTGGAGAGGTCATCGATGGAATCCTTGCATTAAGTAAAGATCCCGACATTACGATTCAAGAGCTGATGGAATTCATCTACGGACCTGACTTCCCAACTGCTGGATTAATTGTAGGAAGAAGCGGGATCCGTCGCGCCTATGAAACAGGTAAAGGTTCCATCACCATGCGTGCCCGTGTGGAAATTGAACAAAAAAGCAACGGGAAAGAAACGATTATCGTTCATCAAATTCCTTATCAAGTAAATAAAGCGAGACTGATCGAGAAGATTGCCGATCTTGTTCGTGATAAGAAAATTGATGGCATCACAGATTTACGTGATGAATCGGACCGTAATGGTATGCGTATCGTAATTGAAGTAAGAAAAGATGCGAATGCGAATGTCTTGCTTAATAATCTATATAAGCAAACGGCTCTTCAAACAAGCTTCGGTATTAACCTTCTGGCACTTGTTGATGGGCAGCCTAAGGTATTGAATTTAAAAGAGTGTCTATATCATTACTTACAGCATCAACGCGTGGTCATTCGTCGTAGAACGGAATTCGAATTGCGCAAAGCTGAAGCAAGGGCCCATATCTTAGAAGGCTTACGAATCGCCTTAGATCATATTGATGAAATTATCGCCCTTATTCGCGGATCTCAAACAACAGAACTTGCGAAACAAGGATTGATGGAGAATTTCTCCCTTTCTGACAAGCAGGCTCAAGCGATCCTGGATATGCGACTTCAACGTTTAACCGGATTAGAACGGGAAAAAATTGAAGACGAGTATCAAGAACTAGTGAAGCAGATTGCAGAATTGAAAGCGATCCTGGCAGATGATGAAAAAGTTCTTGAAATCATCCGTGAAGAGCTTATTGAGATCAAAGAACGCTTCAATGATGAAAGAAGATCAGAAATCGTAGCGGGTGGAATTGAGAATATCGAAGATGAAGACTTAATTCCAAGAGAAAACATTGTCGTATCCCTTACTCATAACGGATACATCAAGCGCCTGCCTGTCTCAACCTACCGCAGTCAAAAGCGAGGAGGAAGAGGGATCCAGGGAATGGGTACCAATGATGAAGACTTCGTTGAACACTTACTGACAACATCAACCCATGATACGATTCTATTCTTTACAAACAAAGGAAAAGCATACCGCGCGAAAGGATATGAAATTCCTGAATTCAGCCGTACTGCTAAAGGACTTCCGATCATCAACCTCCTTGGGGTAGAAAAAGATGAGTGGATCAACGCCATGATTCGAGTGGAAGAATTCGTGGACGACTGGTACTTATTCTTTACAACCAAGCAGGGTATCTCAAAACGTACGCCGGTATCAGATTTCGCCAATATCCGTACGAACGGTCTGATCGCCATTAATCTTCGAGAAAATGATGAGCTCATTTCCGTCAAACTGACTGATGGTGAAAAAGATATGATCATCGGAACGAAAAAAGGTATGCTCATTCGTTTCCCTGAAACGGATGTTCGTTCAATGGGAAGAACAGCTACCGGGGTAAAAGGGATTAACCTAAGTGACGATGACATTGTTGTTGGAATGGAAATCCTGGAAGAGAAGAGTGATGTGTTAGTTGTAACCGTAAATGGTTACGGTAAACGTACTCCTGCCAGTGAATATAGAGTTCAAACACGTGGAGGTAAAGGATTAAAAACATGCAACGTGACGGAACGTAACGGAGAGCTGGTCTCTGTTAAAGCTGTTACAGGTGAAGAAGACTTAATGATCATCACAGCACATGGTGTCCTTATCCGTATGGACGTGAATGATATTTCCACTACAGGTCGTAACACTCAAGGAGTCAAGCTGATCCGTCTTCAAGAAAGCGAATTTGTTTCAACAGTTGCCAAAGTTGAAAAAGAAGATGAAGAAGAAACGGAAGTACCAGTTGAAACTGCTGAGGGAATTAAACAACCGGACAGCGAAGACCAAACATCTTCTGAAGATGTTGAAGACATAAGTGATGATACAGAAGAATAAATGAAGGGTAAGCTGTTTCCAGTAATGAGGCTCTCATACTGGAAACGGCTTATTTTTTTGTGAATAATAACTATAACCTGTTAAATTTGGTAAAATAAACTAGAAGAAAAAGGTTAGAAGTGAGGTGTTCATAGTTGAAGGTACATCGTGGAGAGATACAATTAGGATGCATCGTAGCAGAAGATGTTATGGGAATGGCAGCGACCCCTATTATTCCAAAGAATACAGTACTTGAAGAAGAACATTTGAAAATCCTTCAAGCGTTTCATATTACTGAACTCATAATTGAGAAAACAAAATCGGATGGACATCCATTTAGAACACCAGTCTCTACTGATAAAGAGATAGTGGTGGAAGAAATCAATGAGCCACTCGGTTTCTTCGATCTCTATATGATGACCATCAGGGAATTTAAGAAAGAATTCATGAACTGGCAATCAGGCACAGCTGTAAATGTTGCAAGAGTGAGAGAATTAATACTCCCGGTTATTCAAAAGGCTGAACGTAACCATACATATGTGTATTCTCTCCATCAATATTCAACCAAAAAAGATTATCTCTATCATCATGCCATATCGGTGAGTATCATAAGCGCGCTCCTGGGTAAGAAGTTAGGCTTAAATTCAGGTCAGGTGAACCAGCTGGCTTTAGCAGGTATTCTGGCAGACTGTGGAATGGCCAAAGTCAGTCCACACATATTAACAAAGGAACAGCCTTTAACAGAGGGTGAATTTAAAGAAGTGA
>NZ_CP145886.1:12500-37500 GCF_038049935.1 Rossellomorea sp. y25
TTCATTTTTATGGAATATGGGCCTATAGCTCAGCTGGTTAGAGCGCACGCCTGATAAGCGTGAGGTCGGTGGTTCGAGTCCACTTAGGCCCACCATATTCGACTCACTTGGGGCCTTAGCTCAGCTGGGAGAGCGCCTGCTTTGCACGCAGGAGGTCAGCGGTTCGATCCCGCTAGGCTCCACCAAGTTTTTTTACGAAGCGTAAGCGGAGTAAAATAAACATCCATACAATCTCTTTCGAGATCATGGTTTGTTCTTTGAAAACTAGATAAAGATAAATTGATAGTCAAGAAATTACCGAGTATCGCCATTTTAGGTTTTAAACCTGATGTAACAACCAATTCGGTTAAGTTATGAAGGGCGCACGGTGGATGCCTTGGCACTAGGAGCCGACGAAGGACGGGACTAACACCGATATGCTTTGGGGAGCTGTAAGTGAGCTTTGATCCAGAGATTTCCGAATGGGGGAACCCATTGTTCGTAATGGAACAATATCCTTACTTGAATACATAGAGTATGGAAGGCAGACCCAGGGAACTGAAACATCTAAGTACCTGGAGGAAGAGAAAGCAATTGCGATTCCCTGAGTAGCGGCGAGCGAAACGGGATGTAGCCCAAACCAAGAGGCTTGCCTCTTGGGGTTGTAGGACACTCTATACGGAGTTACAAAGGAATGAAGTAGACGAAGAAGTCTGGAAAGGCTCGTCAAAGAAGGTAACAACCCTGTAGTTGAAACTTCATTCTCTCTTGAGTGGATCCTGAGTACGGCGGGACACGTGAAATCCCGTCGGAAGCTGGGAGGACCATCTCCCAAGGCTAAATACTCCCTAGTGACCGATAGTGAACCAGTACCGTGAGGGAAAGGTGAAAAGCACCCCGGAAGGGGAGTGAAATAGAACCTGAAACCGTGTGCCTACAAGTAGTCAGAGCCCGTTAACGGGTGATGGCGTGCCTTTTGTAGAATGAACCGGCGAGTTACGATCCCATGCAAGGTTAAGTCGATGAGACGGAGCCGCAGCGAAAGCGAGTCTGAATAGGGCGAATGAGTATGTGGTCGTAGACCCGAAACCAGGTGATCTACCCATGTCCAGGATGAAGTTCAGGTAACACTGAATGGAGGTCCGAACCCACGCACGTTGAAAAGTGCGGGGATGAGGTGTGGGTAGCGGAGAAATTCCAATCGAACTTGGAGATAGCTGGTTCTCTCCGAAATAGCTTTAGGGCTAGCCTCATGTGTAAGAGTCTTGGAGGTAGAGCACTGTTTGGACTAGGGGCCCTCATCGGGTTACCGAATTCAGACAAACTCCGAATGCCAAAGACTTATCCATGGGAGTCAGACTGCGAGTGATAAGATCCGTAGTCGAAAGGGAAACAGCCCAGACCACCAGCTAAGGTCCCAAAGTATACGTTAAGTGGAAAAGGATGTGGAGTTGCTTAGACAACCAGGATGTTGGCTTAGAAGCAGCCACCATTTAAAGAGTGCGTAATAGCTCACTGGTCGAGTGACTCTGCGCCGAAAATGTACCGGGGCTAAACGTATCACCGAAGCTGTGGATTGACACCTTTAGGTGTCAGTGGTAGGAGAGCGTTCTAAGGACTGCGAAGCTAGACCGTAAGGACTGGTGGAGTGCTTAGAAGTGAGAATGCCGGTATGAGTAGCGAAAGATGGGTGAGAATCCCATCCACCGAATGCCTAAGGTTTCCTGAGGAAGGCTCGTCCGCTCAGGGTTAGTCGGGACCTAAGTCGAGGCCGATAGGCGTAGACGATGGACAACAGGTTGATATTCCTGTACCACCTCTTTTCCGTTTGAGCAATGGGGGGACGCAGGAGGATAGGGTAAGCGCACTGCTGGATATGTGCGTCTAAGCAGTTAGGCTGATGATGAGGCAAATCCCATCATCGTGAAGGCTGAGCTGTGATAGCGAGCGAATTATAGTAGCGAAGTTCCTGATTCCACACTGCCAAGAAAAGCCTCTAGCGAGGAAAAAGGTGCCCGTACCGCAAACCGACACAGGTAGGCGAGGAGAGAATCCTAAGGTGAGCGAGAGAACTCTCGTTAAGGAACTCGGCAAAATGACCCCGTAACTTCGGGAGAAGGGGTGCTCTGGTAGGGTGCAAGCCCGAGAGAGCCGCAGTGAATAGGCCCAGGCGACTGTTTAGCAAAAACACAGGTCTCTGCGAAGCCGTAAGGCGAAGTATAGGGGCTGACGCCTGCCCGGTGCTGGAAGGTTAAGAGGAGTGCTTAGCGCAAGCGAAGGTGCGAATCGAAGCCCCAGTAAACGGCGGCCGTAACTATAACGGTCCTAAGGTAGCGAAATTCCTTGTCGGGTAAGTTCCGACCCGCACGAAAGGCGTAACGATCTGGGCACTGTCTCAACGAGAGACTCGGTGAAATTATAGTACCTGTGAAGATGCAGGTTACCCGCGACAGGACGGAAAGACCCCGTGGAGCTTTACTGTAGCCTGATATTGAATTTTGGTACAGCTTGTACAGGATAGGTAGGAGCCTTGGAAGCCGGAGCGCCAGCTTCGGTGGAGGCATCGGTGGGATACTACCCTGGCTGTATTGAAATTCTAACCCGCGCCCCTTATCGGGGTGGGAGACAGTGTCAGGTGGGCAGTTTGACTGGGGCGGTCGCCTCCTAAAGAGTAACGGAGGCGCCCAAAGGTTCCCTCAGAATGGTTGGAAATCATTCGCAGAGTGTAAAGGCACAAGGGAGCTTGACTGCGAGACCTACAAGTCGAGCAGGGACGAAAGTCGGGCTTAGTGATCCGGTGGTTCCGCATGGAAGGGCCATCGCTCAACGGATAAAAGCTACCCCGGGGATAACAGGCTTATCTCCCCCAAGAGTCCACATCGACGGGGAGGTTTGGCACCTCGATGTCGGCTCATCGCATCCTGGGGCTGTAGTCGGTCCCAAGGGTTGGGCTGTTCGCCCATTAAAGCGGTACGCGAGCTGGGTTCAGAACGTCGTGAGACAGTTCGGTCCCTATCCGTCGTGGGCGCAGGAAATTTGAGAGGAGCTGTCCTTAGTACGAGAGGACCGGGATGGACGCACCGCTGGTGTACCAGTTGTCTTGCCAAAGGCATCGCTGGGTAGCTATGTGCGGAAGGGATAAGTGCTGAAAGCATCTAAGCATGAAGCCCCCCTCGAGATGAGATTTCCCATCACGTATGTGAGTAAGATCCCTAGAAGATGACTAGGTAGATAGGTCAGAGATGGAAGCATGGCGACATGTGGAGTTGACTGATACTAATCGATCGAGGACTTAACCACAAAGAGTCATTTTTTAAATGAACAACGATTGGTCGATACTTGGTTTTCTTGACATCAATTCTTTATCTAGTTTTGAAGGAACAATCCTTCAATTGAATAATTCGTCTGGTGACAATGGCGAAGAGGTCACACCCGTTCCCATGCCGAACACGGAAGTTAAGCTCTTCAGCGCCGATGGTAGTTGGGGGATCTCCCCCTGTGAGAGTAGGACGTCGCCAGGCAAATATGAAAAAGAGTAGCTCTTAGTGGTTACTCTTTTTTTGTTTTTTTGTCTGAAATGTTATTGGAAGGTGAATCAGGCATCTATCTTTCATACAGGTGGTATTAGGAATGAAGAAAGGGGTTAGTACACTACCCTGGTATAGTTTTTATGTTAGAAAATGGAAAAATATGCATAAAGGGATGAATTCGACGCAATAACATTCAAAAACGACGCATAAAATGAAAAATCGACGCAATTAACATACAGCTTCAAGCTTAACCCGCCTCTATATCTATGAAAATATTGATATCTACCACCCTAAAATAGTCTTCGTTAATATAAAGAAGAATTTTTAGATAGATAGGAACATTTATTAGTGCTTATTACATATAAAACTTCATTTTGAGAGACACGATATCCTCGAAATCTTTCCTGGTGGCCAGCAAATGCAATGTTACTCCAAATCATCCTTAATTATTTGTATATAAATCCTATTTTCCATCAACTATTCAATTTAATAATTCTATTAGATATCCTACGTCCGACAACCCAACACCAAACACCCAACACCTCACCTACCCACTGTATCTCAAACAACCACAAACCTCCATCATCACATGCTCAAAATTGCTATCCACCAACTCTCTAAAGTATTATTTAAATAAGAGTATATACGAGGAGAGAAGAACATGACGACAATTTATGATTTCACCGTAAAAAGAGCGAATGGATCTGTAACGTCTCTAGAAGAGTACCAGGGGAAAGTAATGCTTATCGTGAACACTGCCAGTAAGTGTGGCTTTACACCTCAATTTGAGGAGCTGCAGGGCCTGTATGAAGAGTATAAGGATGAAGGACTTGTTGTCCTTGGATTTCCATGTGATCAGTTCATGAACCAGGAGTTTAATGATCAGGATGAGATCATGGAGTTTTGTCAGGTGAATTACGGGGTATCTTTTCCGATGTTTGCGAAGGTCGATGTGAAGGGGAAGGAAGCTCATCCTCTATTCACGTTTTTAACGAAAGAGAAGAAGGGTGTCCTTCTTTCGAACATTAAGTGGAATTTCACTAAATTTTTAGTCGGGAAAAATGGTGAAGTTTATGATCGCTATTCTCCGCAAACCAATCCACGCAAAATCGAGGGGGACATTAAGAAGTTACTTCAAGAACAATAGAGAAAGAGGAGAGGCAGCCCGTCATCCTTCCTCTTTTTCCTACATTTTATCCATGAGTAATTTAAGTAAAAGGTATGGTGCTTTTTCTGTTGTGACATTGATGAATGTGTTGATAATAGGATAGTCTTCATTGGTTCGGTTTTTTAAAAGTTCCACCCACCATTCTGTTTCGTATCGGGCAATCATGCTTAGGTTGTATAGTATGGCATAATGGATGAGAACTTCAGGTATAGTAGTGGCTTCATTCCGAATCCCGGGAAGAGCTAGTTTGTTTTTGTTGAAATGCCATCTAAAGGGAAGATGCTCTTGGACATTTGGTGCTTGTAACGAATTGTCCGAGTTCCAGGTGAATTCCTCTGTCACCTTTTCATTCAGATACTGTTTAAGTAAGCTTTCTGACATATGAAAGTAAGATAGTAATGTCTCATCAATGATCAGCTCATGTTGTTGATTGAACCAGAACATGGTTTTCTTTTTGAGCAATACATGAAATGCTTCTTCAAGCTCGGGTATTTGTACGAGTAAATCTTCCATCTTGTATTTTTCCCCCACGATATGTTTCACGTGAAACACCAGGTTGGAAAAGTGTGAAAATAGACCATTTTTCTGCACCTTAACTTCATCTTGTAAAAAACGGTACTGCTGCTTTTTTCTTTTCCTGGATGTAATCCCATGGGCCAGGACCGTGGTTGTTTCTGGGTATAAGGGATCTTCTGTTAAAACAATCGCTTTTATAAAATGAATATATCCGTAGAAAAGCAAAATAGGTTTGAGTGATATAGGAGATTGCGTAGCTTGTCTGTAATAAAGTTCGCCTTGCTCCAAGTAGTACATGAATGGATAACAGTTATCATAGCTTTTCGTTTCAGCTTGAGAAGACCCCATTTGTTCATAGCATTTTCTTAGAAACTTCTGGGAGTATTCTGCTGACTGAAAATAGTGGATGAAGTCCCAGTGTTGACGTAATTCGTTCAAGTGATCACCTTCTAATTATTCTGAAAAATTAAATTAATCCTATTCATCTTGACAGTATTTTAACCAATTGATAACCTACTAATAATATTTTGGGACTAGGGAGGCCGAAAACATGTGGGATTCTAAATTTGCTAAAGAAGGTTTAACGTTTGATGATGTACTATTATTACCAGCCAAATCAGAGGTATTACCAAAGGATGTAAATATTTCTGTTGAGTTGACAGATTCAATAAAATTGAATGTTCCTGTGATTAGTGCAGGAATGGATACTGTAACAGAAGCTGAAATGGCGATAGCAATGGCTCGACAAGGTGGACTTGGTATTATCCACAAAAATATGAGTATTGAACAGCAGGCTGAACAGGTTGATAAAGTAAAACGTTCCGAAAGTGGAGTTATCTCAGATCCGTTCTTTTTAACTCCGGATCATCAAGTCTTTTCTGCAGAACACTTGATGGGCAAATATAGAATTTCCGGTGTTCCGATTGTGAACAACGAACAAGAGCAAAAGCTGGTAGGGATTTTAACGAATCGTGACCTTCGTTTCATCCAGGATTATTCCATTCAAATCTCGGATGTCATGACGAAGGAAAATCTCGTTACAGCTCCTGTTGGCACTACCCTAGAAGAAGCGGAAAAAATTCTTCAGCAGTACAAAATTGAGAAGCTTCCTCTGATTGATCAGGAAGGGACACTTAAGGGATTAATTACGATCAAAGATATTGAAAAAGTAATTGAATTCCCCAACTCTGCTAAAGATGATCAAGGACGATTATTAGTGGGAGCAGCTGTCGGTATTTCGAAAGATACGATGACTCGTGTTGAACACCTAGTGAAAGCACATGTGGATGTCATTGTAATTGATACAGCTCACGGCCATTCAGCAGGAGTTCTTTCTATTGTTCGTGAAATCCGCGATGCTTATCCAACGTTAAATATCGTAGCAGGAAATGTGGCAACGGCAGATGCGACAAGAGAATTGATTGAAGCTGGTGCTGATGTAGTCAAAGTGGGGATTGGACCTGGTTCAATCTGTACGACTCGCGTCGTTGCAGGTGTCGGCGTTCCACAAATTACCGCTGTATATGATTGTGCGACAGAAGCAAGAAAGCACGGAAAGAGCATCATTGCTGATGGCGGCATCAAGTATTCAGGTGATATCGTAAAAGCTCTGGCAGCAGGTGGACATGCCGTTATGTTAGGAAGCTTACTTGCAGGTACATCTGAGAGCCCAGGCGAAACGGAAATCTTCCAAGGACGTCGTTTCAAAGTATATAGAGGTATGGGATCAGTCAGCTCCATGGAAAAAGGATCGAAGGATCGCTATTTCCAGGAAGAAAATAAAAAGTTCGTTCCAGAAGGTATCGAAGGCCGCATCCCTTACAAAGGTCCTTTAGCAGATACATTGTATCAGCTAATCGGAGGCTTACGTTCAGGCATGGGATACTGCGGAACGAAGGACCTATACGAGTTAAGGGAGCAGGCACAGTTCATTAAAATGACGGGTGCCGGACTTCGAGAAAGTCATCCTCATGATGTTCAAATTACGAAAGAAGCACCGAATTATTCATTATAAGAAAATAATTCCAAATGCTGATCAGATACTCCTGATCAGCATTTTTTAATTTGTATAAAAATGATATTTACCGCCTTTTATCAGAGGTCGCAAGTCCCTTGACCCATGCCAAAACTAGTCATATTCTCTGTCTATTCTTACCTTTCGAACTATGATAAAATAACGAAGGTGTACATAAAATCTTGGAGGGCTAAAAGTGAAAAGAAGTTGGATTCAAAAATCTTTTGTTTGTATGATGGTTTTAATGATGGCAATGGGTATTGTAGGGAGACCTGCAAATGCTCAAGGAGACTTGGACGTTAACGCAAAAGCTGCGATTCTAGTAGAAGCCAGCACTGGCAAAATTCTTTATGAAAAGAACTCAGAAAATGCTCAAGGCATTGCAAGTATGACGAAAATGATGACAGAGTACTTGTTACTGGAAGCAATTGAAGAAGGTAAAGTGAAATGGGACCAGAAGTATACGGTACCTGCGAACCTTTCTCAAATGTCCCATAATACTGGTCTCAGTAATGTTAGTCTTGAAGTAGAAAGTACTTATACCATTAAAGAGTTGTATGAAGCAATGGCGATTTATTCAGCTAATGCAGCGACGATAGCGATTACTGAAACGATTGCCGGCTCAGAAGCGAACTTCGTTAAAATGATGAATGCAAAGGCTAAAGAACTTGGTCTGGAAGAATATAAATTTGTGAATTCTACGGGTTTAAACAATAAAGACTTGGCACCTTATGTAGAAAAGGTGGTAGGTGGTCCGGAAGAAGAAAATGTGATGTCTGCAAAGGATGTAGCAACACTCGCGTATCGCTTGCTGCATGATTATCCGGAGGTACTTGAGACATCCAGTATTGCGAAGAAGGTATTTGCGGAAGGAACGGATGACCCCACTCAAATGGATAACTGGAACTGGATGTTACCGGGGCTGATCCGCGAATACGAAGGAATGGACGGACTGAAAACAGGTACGACTGATTTTGCGGGTGCCAACTTCACAGGAACAGCAGAACGGGACGGAATGAGATTCATTACGGTTGTAATGGACGTTGAAGTTCCAGCTGGTGAAAACTCCTATGATGCCCGCTTTAGTGAAACAAGAAAAATGATGGACTATGCCTTTAACAATTATACAATAGAGGAAGTACTCCCTGCTGACTACCAAGTAAAAGGTCAAAAGACACTTCCGGTTGAAAAAGGGAAAGAAAAAGAAGTTCAAATCAAAACGGATTCTTCATTGAGCATGGTGATCAAGAACGGTGAAGAAGATCAATATAAACCGAAATTTGTAGTAGATAAGAAAAAGCTGAACGATGATAGTGAACTGACAGCTCCAGTTAAAAAAGGAGAAAAAGTTGGATATGTTACGTTAGAATCAAAAGATAAAAAAGATTTAGGCTACCTTACAGATAAAGGTACCAATGCTTCTAAAGCATCTGTTGTTGCTGTAGATGGGGTTGAAAAAGCAAACTGGTTTGTCCTTTCAATGAGAGCTGTAGGTGGTTTCTTCGGGGACATCTGGAACTCGGTTACATCAACGGTTAAAGGCTGGTTCTAATACCCCCTTAGGAAATGATTCATTCAGCACCAAGACTTTTACATTAGGACAAGTCTTGGTGTTTTTTTATAGGCAGGGTGATAAAGAGGCATTTTCCTAAGAGCACCTTTAGAAGTTCCCAAGAAATACATGCAAGTCCTGACCAAGCCGCTTCCGCTTTTCGTCTTGTCCAGCTCCAGGGCTTAGAGGCTCGAGGTCATAAGCCAAACATGCCAAAAAGGCAAAGAACGCCTTTCCGGCATGTTCGTCTTATGCTTGTCGCCTCTGGGCAAAGCCCTTCCGCTTTTCGAGATGTCCAGCTATAGCGGCTAGTCCCTCGAGGTCATAAGCTAAATCGACCAAAAAAGCAAAGAGCGCCTTTCCGGTCGATTCATCTTATGCTTGTCGGGCCTGACCAAGCCGCTTCCGCTTTTCGTCTTGACATAAGTCTTTTTTTATTGTTTATTTAGCAGTAGGGTTACATAATCATTCCGATTGTTTTAGTCGCGTTTTCTTCCTTTTTTGGATGGAAATGGGACAGGCATGGGATAAATATAAGGGGGATATAGATATGATGAAGACTGGTACAGATCGTGTTAAAAGAGGTATGGCTGAAATGCAAAAAGGCGGCGTTATTATGGACGTTGTGAATGCAGAGCAGGCAAAAGTTGCTGAAGCTGCGGGTGCAGTTGCAGTAATGGCTTTAGAACGAGTTCCAGCAGACATCCGTGCTGCAGGTGGGGTAGCAAGAATGGCAGACCCTCGTATTATTGAAGAAGTTATGGGCGCTGTGTCGATTCCAGTAATGGCGAAGGCTCGTATTGGTCATATTGTAGAGGCAAGAGTTCTTGAATCAATGGGTGTTGATTATCTTGACGAGAGTGAAGTATTGACGCCAGCTGATGAAGAGTATCATTTAAATAAAAGAGATTTCACTGTTCCATTCGTATGTGGGTGCCGTGATTTAGGTGAAGCTGCCCGCCGTATTGGTGAAGGTGCATCTATGCTGCGTACAAAGGGTGAGCCTGGAACAGGTAACATCGTTGAAGCGGTTCGTCATATGCGTAAGGTAAATGCTCAAGTACGCAAGCTTGTGAGCATGAATGAAGACGAGATCATGACAGAAGCGAAGTTACTGGGAGCTCCATACGAATTATTGTTAGAAATTAAAGAAAACGGCCGTTTACCTGTTGTAAACTTTGCTGCAGGCGGAATTGCAACACCAGCTGATGCGGCTCTTATGATGGAATTAGGAGCTGACGGAGTATTCGTGGGTTCTGGTATCTTCAAATCAGAAAACCCTGAGAAATTTGCAAGAGCTATTGTAGAAGCGACTACTCATTATCAAGATTACAAGTTAATCGCAGAGCTATCAAAAGAGCTTGGTGTAGCAATGAAGGGAGTAGAAATTTCTTCTATCTTACCTGAAAACCGTATGCAAGATCGTGGATGGTAAGGTGTGATTCTATGTTGAACATCGGTGTATTAGGACTTCAAGGTGCCGTCAGAGAGCATGTTCGTTCAATCGAAGCTTCTGGTGCCAAGGCAATCGTCATTAAGCGTGTAGAACAGCTGGAAGAGATTCAAGGTCTGATCATGCCAGGCGGGGAAAGTACGACCATGAGAAGGCTGATTGATCGATACGGCTTTATGGAGCCGTTGAGACAATTTGCTGCAAATGGCAAACCGATCTTCGGGACGTGTGCGGGACTGATTCTCTTAGCGAAGCATATTGTCGGGTATGAGGAACCTCATTTAGGTGTGATGGACGTAACGGTCGAGCGTAATTCCTTCGGTCGTCAGAAAGAAAGCTTTGAAGCGGATCTTTCGATTGCTCATGTTGGAGAAGGGTTCAATGCCGTTTTCATCCGTGCCCCTCATATCGTGGAAGCGGGAGAAGATGTTGAAATCCTCGCAAAGCATAATGGTCGAATTGTCCTTGCTAGACACGGACAATTCCTCGGTTGTTCTTTCCATCCAGAGTTAACGGATGATCACCGTTTAACTTCCTTCTTTGTTGAGATGGTGAAAGAAAGCATGGAAAAAACAATCGCATAATTTTATTGCAAAATGGAAAACATTGTAGTAGATTATGAAATAACCAATAAAAAATTAAATCGTTGATAGGAAATAGTAGTAAAGAAGGCTTGCTTTAGAGAGTCGGTGGCTGGTGAGAATCGACGCAAGAGCTTTATGAATCCATCCTTGAGTGAAGTACTGAATGAAGTAGGTATTTTCGGTGATTCCGTTACCATCTCTTAAGAGGAAGATGCTCTGCGTCTTCAATTAGGGTGGCAACGCGGAAACCTCCGTCCCTTTTACCAGGGATGGGGGTTTTTTATTTTTTTATAAAAAAGGAGAGAATCTCATGTTAGACATTAAGTATTTACGTAACAATCTGGAAGATGTAAAAGCCCGTCTACAACATCGCGGTGAGAACCTGGAGGATTTCGGTAAATTCGAAGAGCTTGATAAAAGAAGAAGAGAGCTGCTTGTGGAAAGTGAAGAATTAAAAAGCAAACGTAATGACGTATCACAGCAAATTGCCCAGCTAAAGAAAGAGAAAAAGGATGCTCAGGACCTGATTGTTGAAATGCGTGAAGTCGGGGCCATGGTGAAAAAACTGGATGATGAATTACGAGGAATTGAAGAGGAGTTAGAGCGCATCCTGCTTTCCATCCCTAACATTCCACATGAAACTGTACCAGTTGGTGAAACTGAGGATGATAATATAGAGGCCCGCAAATGGGGAGAGATCCGTGAGTTCGATTTTGAGGCACAGCCTCACTGGGACATTGCAACAGGCCTCGGGATCCTGGATTTCGAACGAGCCGGGAAGGTGACCGGAAGCCGCTTTGTTTTTTATAAAGGGTTAGGAGCAAGACTAGAAAGAGCCTTGATTAACTTCATGATGGATCTGCACATGGATGAGCATGGATATACAGAAATGATCCCTCCATTCCTGGTGAATCGAGCGAGTATGACAGGAACAGGTCAACTTCCTAAATTTGAAGAAGATGCGTTTAGAATAGAAAGCGAGGATTATTTCCTGGTTCCTACAGCAGAAGTACCTGTAACCAATTATCACCGCGATGAGATCATGAAGGGTGAGGAGTTACCTGTAAGCTATGTAGCGTACAGTGCAAACTTCCGTTCTGAAGCGGGTTCTGCAGGCCGTGATACACGTGGTTTGATCCGTCAGCATCAGTTCAACAAAGTAGAGCTTGTTCGCTTTGTGAAGCCTGAAGATTCTTATGATGAGCTTGAGAAGTTGACAGGTCATGCTGAAAAAGTCCTTCAGCTACTAGGTCTGCCATATCGAGTGCTATCTATGTGTACAGCGGACTTAGGTTTCACGGCTGCCAAGAAGTATGACATTGAAGTATGGATTCCAAGCTACGGAACTTACCGTGAGATTTCTTCTTGCAGTAACTTTGAAAGCTTCCAGGCAAGACGAGCGAACATTCGTTTCAGAAGAGAAGCTAAAGGGAAACCTGAACATGTTCATACATTGAATGGATCTGGCTTGGCAATCGGACGTACGGTTGCCGCTATCTTAGAAAACTATCAACAAGAAGATGGGTCAGTCGTGGTTCCAGAAGTACTTCGTCCATATATGGGTGGAGCAGAAGTCATTAAAGGATAAGACAAAACTGAAGATGGAAGACAAACAAAAGGTGCCTCACGAATTATTGTGAAGCACCTTTTGAATTTTTTTCGGAAATATGCTTGACTCTATTTGTACACCATGGTATTATAGTTCTTGTCGATACGGAGGAATACCCAAGTCCGGCTGAAGGGATCGGTCTTGAAAACCGACAGGGGTGTAACAGCCCGCGGGGGTTCGAATCCCCCTTCCTCCTCCATTGATTTTTTTATAACCATAGCGCATAAACATTGGAGATAGAATTCGTTACATATTATATGTAACGAATTTTTTTTATTTATACATATGACCGTTTACTTAAGGTTTTCGATGTCCTCTCTTAGGTGAGGATCGGAAGTATGGCCAAGTACACCTATTTCTGTAATATGTTTCCGTGCTTCTACGTCACCCAGCTTAAAGATCATTGAATAAATGTTTTTCATCGATTGATCATATTGATCGTCCTCTGGTGAATTGTGATATTGGCGGAAAGGAACCTGAGCCCGTCTCATGGTCGACATGTCATCATCATAGTTATCGTTAAAGAGCATTTTAAGCTCGTTCACTTCGGTTGGGGTAGCGAATATGCGAAAGCTTGGACTGGCATTTTGATTCGGATCCTGCAGGATATCCCCGCTGCTTATATCTACAAAATAAGTTCGTTTCGATTCCATGATTAATCCAACTCCTTATAAATCTGTTTGTTTGTACATATACCTCTTTTTGGTTGGAAATAAACGGATGGATGTTTTCCGGCCACCATAAAAAAAGACTACTCCTGCCGCAAAGCACAGAGTAGTCTTTTTTTCTATATTCTGATCCAGTTTCGGCGCCTAGTCCCTCGAGGTCATAAGACAAGCCATCCAAAAAGCCGCCTTTCCGGAAGGCTCGTCTTATGCTTGTCGGGCCAGGCCAAGGCGCCTCCGCTTATCGTTTAGCTCTTCAGCATTCTCGTCTGTTCAATGAAATACCCGATTCGTTCAACGATTGGTTCGATTGAGTTTTGATCGTTCACCAGGTCGTATTCGCTGATGTCCAGTCTGAGTACTGGACAGGCGTTAAATGAGTTGATCCAGTTTTCGTAACGCTCATGCATTTCTTCCCAGTAGGCAACAGGTGTTTGTTGTTCCATTGGGCGGCCGCGCTCACGGATGCGATCAACGACATTATCAATGGATCCTTCAAGGTAGATCAGAAGATCAGGGTGAGGGAAGTATGGTGTCATGACCATGGCATCGAAAAGGCTTGTATAGGTTTCATAATCGATTTCGCTCATATTCCCTTTTTCATAATGCATGCGGGCAAAGATGCCTGTATCTTCATAGATGGAACGGTCTTGAATAAAGCCTCCACCGTATTCAAAGATTTTCTTTTGTTCTTTGAAGCGTTCTGCTAAGAAGTAAACTTGAAGGTGGAAGCTCCAGCTTTTAAAGTCCTGATAAAATTTATCGAGGTACGGATTGGTATCAACTTTTTCAAATGACGTTCGGAAACCCAAGGCATTGGCCAAGCCGTTTGTCATAGTGGATTTACCGACGCCGACTGTACCCGCAATGGTAATCACGGCATTGTTCGGGATCCCGTATTTAGTGCGAAGATTCATGATAGTGAACTCCTTTTTTTAGTGTAGTCTCTAATTGAGTGAGAATGTGTTCCAGGTCCTCTTTATTTTGAACGAAGTCTATGTGGTCGCCATTGTAGCGAAGAACAGGGATATCAGGGTGAGTTTCTTCGAATGTATTCATGTATTCTTCATAATCTAACGATAGCTGCTTTAGATAAAGAGGGCTGATTTTCTTTTCAAAGTCTCTTCCTCTTTTTTCAATGCGCTTTAAAAGGGTATCAAGACTTGCGTTCAAGTAGATCACAACATTGGGCCTCGGCATATCCGACGTTAGGATCTCATAAATATTGTGATATTTTTTGAACTGCTGTTCATCCTTCAATGTACGCTTAGCAAAGATGATGTTTTTAAGAATATGATAATCTGCTACAACAGATTTGTTTTGAGATAGGTAGTGTTTTTCAATATCCTCTAGCTGTTTGTAACGATTGCATAAGAAAAACATCTCTGTTTGAAAGCTCCACTCTTCGATGTCATCATAGAATTTATCTAAGAACGGGTTTTCATCCACAATTTCTTTTAGTAAGTGGAAATGAAAGTGCTCAGAAATTGCTTTTGCAAGAGAGGTTTTTCCTATTCCAATCGGACCTTCAACGGTAATGAAAGGAATGCGCCCCATTAATTTTCCTCCTCATATTACGGCAATCTTTTCTTGTGTGAAAAAATAAAAATAAAAAATTACGACAGGAATTATTGTAACACAATAGATGGATGGTTTGTTTAGGTTATTTCCAAGGATTTTGAAATTATGCTACGTTCACTATATCGACTTTAAGTGGCCAACTATTAAGGAAAAGACAAACAAAAAGCTGATGGACAGGTGTTTATAGATTCACCTGTCCGTCAGCTTTTATTATTTATTATCTTTTTACAACATTGAAATTGTCGGATATTAACAACCAGTTCTGAGGGAAGGAGAGCCCGAGCTTCCAATAGCTCATTCCCCTTAATTTTAACTCTTTCATGAGATCAAATTTCGCTTGGATGCTCCGGGCATCTTCAAACCATACTTCATGATCTTTTCCGGTGCTTGCATCCCGGTATTTAAAGAAAGGGGCCTGTGCTTTTTGATCATACTGAATCGGGACGTTATTGTCGGCGGCAATCTTGATTGCCTGTTGTGGACTGATGGCTTTCGCTGTACTTCCTTGTACAAAAGGGAGGGTCCAGTCATATCCATATAAATTTTGCCCCATGAGAATCTTGGATGGAGGCATTTCTGAAATGGCGTATTCAAGCACTTCCCGAACAGGTCCGATAGGGGAAACGGCCATGGCTGGACCACCGCTATACCCCCACTCATAGGTCATGATCACGACGAAGTCGACGATTTCACCGTGAGCTTTATAATCATGTGCTTCATACCACTTTCCTTTTTGATCGGCACTGGTCTTGGGAGCCAGGGCGGTTGAAAGCAGCCATCCTTCTTGATTGAACCGCTGCTTTGCTTTTCGTAAAAATTGGTTGTAGGCTTCTTTGTCCTGTGGACGTAAATATTCGAAGTCGAAGTGAATGTCCCTGAAGCCATATTTCTTGGCGGTTTGGACAACATTATCGAGGAATTTATTCTGGATTGCCTGGTCGGTTAGCAGGATTCGCCCAAGTTCATCACTGAACGTTCCTTCTTCTTGATTGGTGATGGCCATCATTAACACATTATTATTATCTTTCCCTGTTTGAAGCAAATTTCCAAGGGGTGGTTCCTGCAGTGTTCCATCCCGTTTGGCTTGGAAGCTGAATGGAGCCAGGTAGGTGAGATAAGGAGCTGCTTCTTTCGCGCTTTCTTCCAGGTTTGGGGCCACTTCTTTTCCGTAGGGTTCAACATACCCATTAAATTCAGCCCTTACTTTAGGCTTCTGTGGAATATATAATCGAAACCCTACCTGCAAAGGTTGATTGGGAGAAATTCCGTTCACTCTTGCCAGCTCCTGATAGGGGACACCTGTCTTCTGGCTGATCGCCCAAAGACTATCCCCTGGTTGCACAAAATAAAAACTTCCTATAATAGGGATAACCAATGATTGGCCAATCACTAAGTTATCAGGGTTTGGCAGTTCATTGGCGTCTACTATATCCTTAACTGTTGATCCATACGCTTGAGCGATACCAAATAATGATTGGTTTGATTGGACAACATGAATTTGCATAAACAGACCCTCCTATATTTCATTCACTATATTCAACTTATGAAATGAAAGAGGTGGATATGTTTTTTGAGTGAATTTTATAAGATCTCACCGGTCGGTTCTATCCTTGCTTTTAATACGTTTTTCATCATCGTTAACGCATAGTGATTATCTTCATCACTGACTGACGCAATGGCATCAGAGGGCACAATGAGGTTAAACTCTCTCATATAAGCATCGTTTGCTGTAAAGAGTACACAGATGTTTCCTGCAATACCCGTGATGATAAGATTTTTTACAGACAGGTGATGCAATAGTGTATTTAAAGCAGTACCATAAAAAGCGGAATGTTTAGGTTTAATGAGAAAAAAATCTTTATCCGTCGGCTGGAGCGGCGTCATGATGCTATCGCTGACTTCATTATGGCATTTCTTATAGATCTCTTTGTAATCTGCTTTCCAAAGCTCATAATGGTCGTTAATATAAATGGTAGGATGCTGATGTTTGGTACAATAGTGACGTAATGAGTTAATCGGTTCAACAATATTGCTGGTATGGCTCGCCAGTGTGTGACCGTGTTCGAAGTCGAATGGATTCATAATGTCTATAACAAGAAGAGCGGTATCTTTAGGTATCATGTTGAAAGCCCCTTTCTCTTATAGTTTGGAGTGAATGGGGATATTTTATAAAGAATAGATAAATAAATTTGCGGGAGTATATAATGGGTATAAGAGAAGAACGATTTATGATGGAAGCACTAAAAGAAGCGGAAAAAGCGGCAGCGATTCAGGAAGTCCCGATCGGAGCGGTCATTGTAATGGGTAATGAAATCATCGCCCGTGCTCACAATCTGAGAGAAACGAGTCAAAATGCCATCACCCATGCCGAGACATTAGCTATTCAAGAGGCATGTGAGAAGTTTGGCACTTGGAGGCTTGAGGGCGCAGAGCTTTATGTCACACTTGAACCGTGTCCTATGTGCAGTGGAGCCATCATCCTTTCCAGAATTGAGAAAGTCATTTACGGGGCAAAAGACCCAAAGGCAGGCTGTGCGGGAACGTTAATGAATCTACTTGTGGATGATCGATTTAATCATCAGTGTGAAGTAGTACCAGGAGTGCTGTCGGAAGAATGTGGTGGAATCCTTTCCCGTTTTTTTAAGGACCTGCGAGAGCGGAAGAAGCAGGAGAAGAAAAATAGGACTTCTGGATTGTAAATAACTTACAGCATTCCATCATTGCTTTTTACCGTAAATCCTAGTATACTTAATCTTGCGTCGCACTAATGACGCAACTAAATATGGTATCAATTTTGCCGTGCTAGGTGGGGAGGTAGCGGTGCCCTGTACTCGCAATCCGCTCTAGCGAGACCGAATTCCTTTCCGAGGCTCGCACTCTGTAGGGCTGCCTCAAGTAAGTGGTGTTGACGCCTGGGTCCTGCGCAATGGGAATCCATGAACCATGTCAGGTCCGGAAGGAAGCAGCATTAAGTGGAAGCTCCCATGTGCCGCAGGGTTGCCTGGGCCGAGCTAACTGCTTGAGTAACGCCTATGGATGCTTGTCGACGAAAGGTGCACGGCAGTTTAATAAATAAACAACAACTCATCCTTTATCGGGTGAGTTTTTTGTATGTAAAAGGGTTTTATAGACAAAAGAGGTCATCCTGAATTGATCTCCGGTTTTCTTTGTAAAAGGGATTTAAATTACGTTATAATAGACACTATAGTACATAAAACAAGAGGGGGGAGTATTTTGGCATATCAAGCTTTATATCGTGTGTGGCGTCCTCAGTCATTTATTGATGTAGTTGGACAGCAGCATGTAACGAAAACGTTGCAAAATGCCCTCCTTCATCAGAAGATTTCTCATGCCTATTTATTCTCCGGACCAAGGGGAACAGGGAAAACGAGTGCAGCGAAGATTCTGGCGAAAGCAGTTAACTGTGAGCGTTCTCCTGTAGCCGAACCCTGTAATGAATGTGATGCCTGTAAAGGAATTACCGACGGTTCGATCCCGGATGTCATTGAAATCGATGCTGCTTCCAATAACGGGGTGGAAGAGATCCGGGACATACGGGATAAAGTCAAATATTCTCCAAACGTAGTCGAGTATAAAGTCTACATCATAGATGAAGTTCATATGCTGTCTATCGGAGCATTTAATGCGCTGCTGAAAACCTTAGAGGAACCGCCTAAGCACGTCATCTTTATCCTGGCGACTACAGAGCCGCATAAGATTCCCCTTACGATCATTTCACGCTGTCAGCGTTTTGACTTCAAACGAATTACAGCCAGGGATATTGTGGGACGAATGAGTCATATTGCCACAGAATCAGGTGTGAATTATGAAGAAAATGCCCTAACGATTATCGCAAGGGCAGCTGAGGGTGGAATGCGTGATGCCCTAAGTCTTCTCGACCAAGCTATCTCCTTTAGTCAGGATCAGGTAACGGTAGACGATGCCTTGACTGTAACAGGGGCTGTTTCTCAAGGCTATTTAAACACCCTTGCGAAAGCGATTTTGGAAAGAGATGTCACAAGTGGATTAAGTGCGCTGGAAGAACTGTTGTTCCAAGGTAAGGACCCGGCAAGGTTCGCAGAGGACTTTATCCTTTATTTTCGGGATATGCTGCTATACCAGACGGCTCCTAATCTTGAAGAATCACTGGAACGTGTCATGCTCGATGATGATTTTAAAGAATTAGCCGGACAAACCCAGGCTCAGCAGATTTATCAATATATCGATGTCTTGAATCAGGCCGGTCAGGAAATGAAGTTCACCAATCATGCCCGTATCTACCTCGAGGTTTCCATTGTTAAGCTTTGTCAAATGGAAGCACCGGCAGCGGCTTCCTCACCTGAAGTGAACGATATGATGAAAAAGATCAAACTTCTTGAAAAAGAGGTTGAACAGCTGAAGGCGAATGGAGTCAAGGTTCAAGCAGAGCCGGCTTCACAACCGGCGAAAAAACCGATCAGGGCAAAGAAAGGCTTCCGGGCTCCTACGGGAAAAATTCAGGAAGTACTCCGGACGGCGACGAAAGAAGATCTCAATCTGATCAAGAGCCGCTGGGGAGATATGGTCGAAACATTGAACCAGCGTCAAATGCGCTCACAATCAGCACTGTTAAATGATGCTGAACCTGTAGCAGCTACAAACGGCTCATTTGTGTTAAAATTTAAATACGATATTCATTGTCAGATGGCAATGGAGAATCAAGCTTTCACTTCAGCGATTGCTTCCATACTGGAAGAGCTTACAGGAAACAGCTATGCAGCGATTGGGATTCCTGAAGATCAGTGGATGTCCATAAGAGAAGACTTTATCCGAAACTCTAAATCAGAAGATGGAGAATCATCTGGTGAGGATCAAGGTGAAGACTCACTCTTGAAGGAAGCTGAAAAGCTTGTCGGTATGGATTTAATAGAATTAAACGATTAATCTAGAAAAAATTAACTGGAGGTAATAATATGATGCGTGGAAATGGTAATATGCAAAATATGATGAAGCAAATGCAAAAGATGCAAAAGAAAATGGCGGAAGCACAAGAAGAATTAGGGGAAAAGCAAATTGAAGGAACAGCTGGCGGCGGAATGGTGACTGTTATCGTTTCCGGTCACAAACAAGTAATCGATGTAAAGATCAACGAAGAAGCTGTTGATCCGGATGATGTAGAAATGCTACAAGATTTAGTCCTTGCAGCGACAAACGATGCACTGAAGAAAGCAGACGAATTAACGAACTCAACTATGGGTCAATTCACTAAAGGAATGAACCTACCGGGAATGTTCTAGGAGGCAATACGATGCATTATCCTGAGCCTATATCGAAGCTGATCGACAGCTTTATGAAATTGCCGGGAATCGGGCCGAAAACTGCGGCCCGACTGGCTTTTTTTGTTCTTAGTATGAAAGAAGATACTGTCCTTGATTTTGCCAAGGCATTGGTCAATGCAAAGCGTAATCTAAGTTACTGTTCCGTTTGCGGTCACATCACCGACCAAGATCCATGTTATATATGTGAGGACCAAAGAAGAGATCGCAGCATCATCTGTGTGGTTCAAGATCCCAAAGATGTCATTGCAATGGAGAAGATGAAAGAATATAACGGACAATATCATGTGCTCCACGGAGCCATCTCCCCAATGGATGGGATTGGACCCGAGGACATCAATGTTCCGGATCTGATAAAGCGTCTTCACGGTGACGAGGTCCAGGAGGTCATCCTCGCTACCAACCCGAACATAGAAGGGGAAGCGACAGCAATGTACATCTCACGTCTCGTCAAACCATCAGGTATCCGAATCACGAGGATTGCCCATGGTCTTCCTGTCGGTGGAGATCTTGAGTACGCAGATGAAGTAACGTTATCGAAAGCTCTTGAAGGAAGAAGAGACGTTTAACGAAGGAGAGGATACCTATGTTTTTCCGAAAAAAAGGAAAGCTGAAAAAAGAGTATGACCAATCCTTACTACACGTTTTAGACGAAACCAAGGATCATTGGAATCAGCAACGTTCCATCGATGAGATGAGTGTGGATTATAATCTGAACATCCACTGTCATTCGAAAATAGCAGAAGCTAAATATTTTTTTCTCTTTAGAGAAGCAAAACATAGAAAGATCGTCATAAAAAGGTAGACAACCCTCATATCCTTTCAATAAGAGACTATTTATGTTCTATGTTGAGAGGAGAGAAGGGTATGAGCCCAGTTATCGTCATTGCGGTGATCAGCGGACTGATTGTACTTCTATTGGCCACCGGCACACCCATCAAGCCACTTCGGTTTGTCGGACAAGTTGCCATGAAGGTCATGATCGGAGCACTCTTTTTATTTTTCCTGAACGCCTTTGGCAGTCAGTACGGAATCCACGTTCCTATTAATTTAGCAACCTCATCTATTTCAGGGATTTTAGGTATTCCCGGAGTAGTGGGACTAACCGTCATTCAGATGTGGATCCTATAAGGATCAATAGAATAGTAAGAAGAAAGGCAGTCGAAGTATCAGGTGGGATTTTTTCTTACCTCTGATCTTGGCTGCTTTTTTACATAGAAAAGACAGAGGAGGCGGGAGAACTATGAAAATCGTCATTGCACCGGATTCCTTTAAAGGTTCCATGACAAGTAAAGCAGCGGCCGAAGCGATTCGGAGAGGGATTCACCGTATTAATCCTACACACCAAACAGTCATGATCCCGATGGCAGATGGTGGTGAAGGAACGGTTGATGCCATGATGACCATCATGAATGGGGAAACACGATCGGTTCAAGCGAGAGATCCCCTGGGACGTAAAATCTCAGCAGCTTTTGGGTGGGTATCTGAAACAAAGACAGCCGTAATTGAAACGGCAGCAGCATCCGGGCTTACTTTGTTAACAGAAAGTGAGTTGAACCCGGGCGTGGCCTCTACATTCGGGACCGGTGAGCTTGTGAAATCCGTTTTAGACCTTGGAGCAGAGCACGTTATTCTTGGGTTAGGAGGGAGTGCAACCGTAGATGGAGGGGCAGGGTTCCTGCAAGCGTTAGGAATCCGTTTTTTCAATAAGAAAGGACAAGAACTCGAAGCTGGAGGAAGCATGCTGGGGAAAATTGACTCGATTGACTCCACTAAACTCGACCAAAGGCTTCAGGCCGTTAAGTGGACAGTCGCTTCAGACGTAACGAACCCTCTGTTAGGGAATGAAGGGGCTGTGACCGTGTTCGGACCGCAGAAGGGTGTCAAACATGAGAAACTTGCAGACTTTGAAAGAGGCATGGAACACTTTGCTGAAAAGGTAGTTGAACATACGGGACTGGATTGCCGCCTCGATCAAGGAAGTGGAGCTGCCGGTGGGCTTGGTTACTCCCTTCACTCCTTTTTTCAACCAGTTTTTAAGAGCGGATTAAGTATTATTGCAGAAGAGAGCTGCCTGGAGTATCACTTGAAAGATGCGGCACTCGTTTTGACTGGGGAAGGGAAGATCGATGCACAGTCCCTCTATGGAAAGGTACCCGTAGGCATCGGGAGATTAGCTTTAAAGTATGAAGTTCCGGTAGCTGTGTTTGCAGGGAAAATAGAAGGGGATTTAGAGCAAATTTATGCTGAAGGTATACAGTTACTGCTTCCGATCGTTAGTCAGCCTATGTCTTTAAGAGTTGCAATGACAAGCGGAAGCATTTTGTTGGAAGAATCGGCTTCAAGGTTGATGAGGACATATGAATTATTTGCCGAGATGAGAAACAAACCAGTTTAATTTTGTATATTAATAGTGCCCGTCCTTCCTTCCGGGGTGGAGGGGGACGGGCACTTGCTGTTTTTACACTATTCACTTAAAAACGTTTTTGGCATCACAACAGCTACTACTTCACCACGAGCACACAATTTCCCCTCCGCAAATACTTCTGTTTCCACCCTGAATTTCTTAGGATGAACTTCATGAACCGTACCAACTGCTTTTAATGGGACATGATGAGGTGTCGGTTTCATAAAATCCACTTGTAAGGAAGCGGTGACAAAACGTGGAGGCTCTTGACCATCACCGATTTCTCCACCGTTCTTTCTATGAAGAATAATCGCAGCTGAACCAGTGCCATGGCAATCGATTAAGGAAGCAACCAACCCGCCATATACGAAGCCCGGTAAAGCAGTGTGTTCCGGTTTAGGCGTGTAGATCGTGACCGTGTGACCATCTTCCATTCCAGTACGAAAATGATGCCCTTCCTTATTGAGTCGGCCGCAGCCATAACACCACGCAAAATCATCTGGGTAATCATCCTGGATGGCACGAATGACTTCGTTCATTGTATATTCTCCCTTCAACACAAACTCTTTCTCTAGTACTCTTCTATAAACGTGCTGAAATCCCTTTATTGGATTGATATATATGATCTCTATGTTTTTAACATAAGTTCTGCAAGGCTCTGTCAATTAGTGAGTGCTGGATGGTGAGGGGAACTGCTCCGCTTGCAGCTAGCGTTCGGCCGAGCCTCCTCAGCTTAGCCGAACGGGGTCTCGGCACGCCCGTACTTCCACAGGAGTCTGCGCAGTTCCCCTCACCATCTTTAATAGGATCTTTGTGCAGAGCTTCAAGGTGTACCAGAAAACAAAATAACTAGAAAAAATAATTCTGCTTCATTAAGACAATCAATCTCTACTTACCTTAAAAGAGATTGTTTGCTAAAAAGCTTGTTTTAATTGTTTTCGATTAAGGATTCATGCTCAGAAAGTTGATTCTCGCTGCAGGATGATCGACTCCTGCGGGAATAGCTGGACAGGTGAGACCCCGGAGGCGCAGCCGAGGAGGCTCACCGCCAGCCCCGCGGAAAGCGAGCATCCTGTAGCGGAAATCAACTATTACTTTCTTATCTCCAATAGCAACAAACTTTACAAAAAGAGCCTTTTACAATTATAAAGGTAAAAACACTTTTCATTATTAATAGTGATTGGTATAATATGGTTAACCTCACTCCTCCCTTCCTGTTTTATTTTCCATTTCAACAATAAATCCAGAAAGCTGGTGGTCTTAATAGTGAAAAGTAGACTAATTCAAGACAGTCCTCAAATCAGAGTATGGTTACAGGAATTCAATCATCCCGACGAGCATCTCGAAATGCTGGAAAAATTCAAGATTGGCAGAGAATTCAATCTGAGGTCGCGCGGATTAGTAGAGTATTATGGAAATGACTTCATCGATTATAAACGTGAACAGATGGCCAATAAAAAGCGTAATCAGTTCCTCACTGACTTTGCCTACTATATGACGGATCATTTAGAAGATGATTGGCCCCGTTCCTGGAAAGAGTGTCTTCCTTCCTTTTGGGAAGAATTGATATTTGCCTATCTCCCACACCACATGAAAGTCGTCCCCAAGAAAAACCACACACAAGATTTCCTCTTACAACTGAAAAAGTTCGTCCGGTGGCTTGATAAAAGACACAATACAACCTTTCTCGACATTGTCGCTCCTTACATTACTGAGGCGTTACCAATCTTAAAGAATTATGAAACGCTTTTCTCTGAGCTCTTCTTGAAAAATCATCCGGGTTTTCACAATCCTGAATGGGACTTTACGAAAGATTTGGAACGCCTTGATGAATTAATGGAAGAATATGAAGAAACAGTTTACGGAGTATTCAGAGTGAAGCAGATGGTTGATGATGGGATTCAGCTTCTGGATCTGCATTCACATTACACGTATTTCACGAATGGCATACCTAGGAATAAAGTAGATTCGGAGATGATCTTAACGGCATGCTTAGGGAAAAGAGGTCATGAACTCGTATGGAATCTGGTTTTTGCAGATGGAATCTATCCTAAGAGAGCGTTTAAGTATATACAATTAGCCGATTAAAATTTGAGTCGACAGCATCTGTTCATTAGTAGAGGGCAGGTGCTGTTTGTATCTCAAATTATTTAAGTTAGACTAGTTTATCTTATAAACTGGAACACTCCCTGAAATAAATATGTAAAAGGTGAAAAATAGTATTGACTCTCAATAGTAGAAGATGCTATTATATTCCTTGTCGTCAAAACGACGCGAAAAACAAATTTCAAAAAAAGCTTGACGCTTTATGACGAAAAATGTTATATTTAAGAGGTGCTCAAGAGAGCCCAACGTTATATTGAACCTTGAAAACTGAACAAAACAAGACAATACGTCAACGTTAATTCTAGATTTATTTGTAAAGAGCTATTCAAACTTTTATCGGAGAGTTTGATCCTGGCTCAGGACGAACGCTGGCGGCGTGCCTAATACATGCAAGTCGAGCGGATTGATGGGAGCTTGCTCCCATCAATCAGCGGCGGACGGGTGAGTAACACGTGGGTAACCTGCCTGTAAGACTGGGATAACTCCGGGAAACCGGGGCTAATACCGGATAACTCATTTCC
>NZ_CP145886.1:40000-97500 GCF_038049935.1 Rossellomorea sp. y25
GCCGCAGCGAAAGCGAGTCTGAATAGGGCGAATGAGTATGTGGTCGTAGACCCGAAACCAGGTGATCTACCCATGTCCAGGATGAAGTTCAGGTAACACTGAATGGAGGTCCGAACCCACGCACGTTGAAAAGTGCGGGGATGAGGTGTGGGTAGCGGAGAAATTCCAATCGAACTTGGAGATAGCTGGTTCTCTCCGAAATAGCTTTAGGGCTAGCCTCATGTGTAAGAGTCTTGGAGGTAGAGCACTGTTTGGACTAGGGGCCCTCATCGGGTTACCGAATTCAGACAAACTCCGAATGCCAAAGACTTATCCATGGGAGTCAGACTGCGAGTGATAAGATCCGTAGTCGAAAGGGAAACAGCCCAGACCACCAGCTAAGGTCCCAAAGTATACGTTAAGTGGAAAAGGATGTGGAGTTGCTTAGACAACCAGGATGTTGGCTTAGAAGCAGCCACCATTTAAAGAGTGCGTAATAGCTCACTGGTCGAGTGACTCTGCGCCGAAAATGTACCGGGGCTAAACGTATCACCGAAGCTGTGGATTGACACCTCTAGGTGTCAGTGGTAGGAGAGCGTTCTAAGGACTGCGAAGCTAGACCGTAAGGACTGGTGGAGTGCTTAGAAGTGAGAATGCCGGTATGAGTAGCGAAAGATGGGTGAGAATCCCATCCACCGAATGCCTAAGGTTTCCTGAGGAAGGCTCGTCCGCTCAGGGTTAGTCGGGACCTAAGTCGAGGCCGATAGGCGTAGACGATGGACAACAGGTTGATATTCCTGTACCACCTCTTTTCCGTTTGAGCAATGGGGGGACGCAGGAGGATAGGGTAAGCGCACTGCTGGATATGTGCGTCTAAGCAGTTAGGCTGATGATGAGGCAAATCCCATCATCGTGAAGGCTGAGCTGTGATAGCGAGCGAATTATAGTAGCGAAGTTCCTGATTCCACACTGCCAAGAAAAGCCTCTAGCGAGGAAAAAGGTGCCCGTACCGCAAACCGACACAGGTAGGCGAGGAGAGAATCCTAAGGTGAGCGAGAGAACTCTCGTTAAGGAACTCGGCAAAATGACCCCGTAACTTCGGGAGAAGGGGTGCTCTGGTAGGGTGCAAGCCCGAGAGAGCCGCAGTGAATAGGCCCAGGCGACTGTTTAGCAAAAACACAGGTCTCTGCGAAGCCGTAAGGCGAAGTATAGGGGCTGACGCCTGCCCGGTGCTGGAAGGTTAAGAGGAGTGCTTAGCGCAAGCGAAGGTGCGAATCGAAGCCCCAGTAAACGGCGGCCGTAACTATAACGGTCCTAAGGTAGCGAAATTCCTTGTCGGGTAAGTTCCGACCCGCACGAAAGGCGTAACGATCTGGGCACTGTCTCAACGAGAGACTCGGTGAAATTATAGTACCTGTGAAGATGCAGGTTACCCGCGACAGGACGGAAAGACCCCGTGGAGCTTTACTGTAGCCTGATATTGAATTTTGGTACAGCTTGTACAGGATAGGTAGGAGCCTTGGAAGCCGGAGCGCCAGCTTCGGTGGAGGCATCGGTGGGATACTACCCTGGCTGTATTGAAATTCTAACCCGCGCCCCTTATCGGGGTGGGAGACAGTGTCAGGTGGGCAGTTTGACTGGGGCGGTCGCCTCCTAAAGAGTAACGGAGGCGCCCAAAGGTTCCCTCAGAATGGTTGGAAATCATTCGCAGAGTGTAAAGGCACAAGGGAGCTTGACTGCGAGACCTACAAGTCGAGCAGGGACGAAAGTCGGGCTTAGTGATCCGGTGGTTCCGCATGGAAGGGCCATCGCTCAACGGATAAAAGCTACCCCGGGGATAACAGGCTTATCTCCCCCAAGAGTCCACATCGACGGGGAGGTTTGGCACCTCGATGTCGGCTCATCGCATCCTGGGGCTGTAGTCGGTCCCAAGGGTTGGGCTGTTCGCCCATTAAAGCGGTACGCGAGCTGGGTTCAGAACGTCGTGAGACAGTTCGGTCCCTATCCGTCGTGGGCGCAGGAAATTTGAGAGGAGCTGTCCTTAGTACGAGAGGACCGGGATGGACGCACCGCTGGTGTACCAGTTGTCTTGCCAAAGGCATCGCTGGGTAGCTATGTGCGGAAGGGATAAGTGCTGAAAGCATCTAAGCATGAAGCCCCCCTCGAGATGAGATTTCCCATCACGTATGTGAGTAAGATCCCTAGAAGATGACTAGGTAGATAGGTCAGAGATGGAAGCATGGCGACATGTGGAGTTGACTGATACTAATCGATCGAGGACTTAACCACAAAGAGTCATTTTTTAAATGAACAACGATTGGTCGATATTTGGCTTTCTTGACATCAATTCTTTATCTAGTTTTGAAGGAACAATCCTTCAATTGAATAATTCGTCTGGTGACAATGGCGAAGAGGTCACACCCGTTCCCATGCCGAACACGGAAGTTAAGCTCTTCAGCGCCGATGGTAGTTGGGGGATCTCCCCCTGTGAGAGTAGGACGTCGCCAGGCAAATATGAAAAAAGGGTAGCTCTTAGGAGTTACTCTTTTTTTGTCGTTTGAATTTTTGAGATTGTGGATTGAACATCCATTCTCTATACAGCTGAGCGGATAATCTAATTCAGCGGGTAATTACTCCGAGAATTTAGGTAACAATTGGTAAAAGACGCATAAAACGAAAAAGTGACGCAATAATGTCCGAAAACGACGCATAAAATAAAATAATGACGCAAAAAAGTATGATAATGACGCAATAATGGTTAAAACGACGCAATTACCACAAATCAAGACACAGCCATACCTAAACAAACCGTACTAGTACCGATAAAAAGAGGCAATCTTCCAAGTTTGGTTACGTTTTCACACGAAAACAACTTATTTTATACCATTTTACAAGTTTTACAGCTTTCTATCCGCACATTCCCGGCACATCCACATGAATGATTCACTTTCCAAATCCCAAAATGAATAATCAATATCCCACCATTATCTACTCTTCTTTTAAACTAACTTTGCCCCACAGCACCCCCTTTCTCCATAAAAGATCTATACCAACCTAAACCTTCCCAGTATTTTTTCCACAATCTTTTTTATAGAGACATACACAGACAGGGCGATTGTAACATAAGATAAATTACACTTGATTATTCTGTCAGTTTAAAAGTTTGAAATAATGTATACAATTTAAGGTTTTGAGGCAGAATAGGTTGTATGGAGGTGGAGAGCCCTATGTTAAATCCGGAGCGTAAGGCGGCTTTAGAAGAGTGTATCGTTTGTCACGTTGAAAAGAAGGTTGGAATCCATCTATACACATCGTTTATCTGCACAGAATGTGAGAAAGAAATGGTTCAGACAGAAACCAACGATCCTTTGTATAAAACGTTTGTTCAAAGATTAAAAAAAGTGAATACTCCTCAAATCTATTCATAACCAGGAAGTATCCTTGGTTATGATTTTTTTTGATATTAATAGCTTACGTGCAAAGCGTTGTACTTTAAAAAGTTTTCCTTGTTCCTTGACGCAACGAACAGCATGGTTGTGATACGATATGAGTGGATATTTGTTTTGAGGAGATTTAGAGAATGAAACGAGATCATACGAGAACCCCGCTTATTGAGGCGATAGAGAAGCACCGGTCTGCAAAGCCTATCTCTTTTCATGTGCCGGGTCATAAAAATGGTTTATTGTTGAATGATGATCCATTTTATCAATCTGATGTTACTGAATTAAGCGGATTGGATGATTTACATGATCCACATGAGGCAATACGTGAAGCTGAGGACTTGTTGTCGGATGTATATGGGACGTTGAAGAGTTATTTTTTAGTGAATGGGAGTACAGTAGGGAATATCGCTGCAATTCTTACTTCATGTTCACCTGGAGATCCCATTTTTGTTCAAAGGAATTGTCATAAGTCAGTACTAAACGGAATCAAGCTTGCGAAGGCGGTTCCTATATTAATAGAAACAGAGTGGAACGACGAGGGGATTGCTCTTGGTATTAATCTAGACGCTTTGAAGGAAGCATTGAAGGCATTTCCTCATGTGAAGGCGTGTGTCCTTACCTATCCGACTTATTATGGGTTCACCTATAATATCGATCAGATAATTGAGGAATTACATAAACATGATGTGACGTGTATCATTGATGAGGCACATGGAGCTCATTTTTCATTGGGCACACCCTTTCCAAAGTCTGCAATTGAACTTGGAGCAGATATTGTCGTCCATTCGGCCCATAAAATGCTCCCTGCCATGACGATGGGTTCTTATTTACATATTGCAAGTGACAGAGTGATTGAACGTAAGGTAAGAGAGTATTTAACTATGCTACAATCAAGTAGTCCATCTTATCCGATTATGGCATCCCTGGATTATGCCAGATCCTATGTCGGAACCTTTACTAAAGAGGATATGGATCAAAATATTAAAAGGGTCAATGAGTTTGTACAAGCGTTAGATGGGATTCACCCTCAGCTCATTGTAAACCGGGCTCATGACCCACTAAAGCTTGTCATTCAGCTAGAGGGAAGGTCGGGGTATTCTCTTCAACAGTTATTAGAGTCAGAAGGGATTTACTCGGAGCTTGCAGACCCTGCTTATGTACTATTGGTTCTTCCGTTACTGAAGAAAGATCGTTCTTTTCCTTATAAAGAAGCAATCAGTCGAATGAGTAAGGCATTAGGGAATGCACCGATAATAGAAAAGATAACGAATCATGGAATAAATCGTTCAAATAGCGATGAGAATTATTTTACTACCTTGGCATTAAGCTTTGAAGAGATGGAGGATAAAGCTGAAATTCTCGTTGCCCTTGAGGAGGCAGAAGGAGAAATTTCTGCAGGAATGGTCACTCCTTATCCACCAGGAATTCCTATGTTGATCCAAGGGGAACGAATTACCTCTCATGCCATTGCGCGTTTAACAGAGTATGTAAAGAATAAGGCGAATATACAAGGTCATCACCGCTTAGATGAAAACCGTGTGTTTGTGTACCGCTAAGCAAGTGGAGGGAAAGACATGTCAAAAGGATTGTTTATTACAGTTGAAGGTCCTGAGGGAGCCGGGAAATCAACTATATTAACTGAGTTATATAATCAATTAGTACAAGAAGGATTCGATGTCATTCAGACGAGGGAGCCTGGAGGCATTTCGATTGCTGAACAGATTAGAGAAGTGATATTAAATACAAAGAACACGGAAATGGATAAACGGACGGAAGCTCTTTTGTATGCTGCAGCGAGACGACAGCATTTGGTGGAAAAAGTGATTCCCGCACTCGATGAAGGGAAGATTGTGATTTGTGATCGTTTTATTGATAGTTCTCTTGCGTATCAAGGGAATGCGCGTGGAATCGGTATGGAAGAGGTCATGAACATCAATCAATTTGCGATTGAGGATAAGATGCCTGATCTTACCTTGTATTTTGATATCGATCCCGAAGAAGGGTTAAAGAGAATTGCGAAACACAATGGAAGAGAAGTGAACCGGTTAGATCTGGAATCGGTCGATTTCCATACCCGCGTCCGGGAAGGGTATCAGAAGTTAATAAAACAATATCCTGATCGTATACAAGTCATCGATGCCAGCCAAAGCAAAGAAGCTGTATTTGGTGATGCATATGGTATCGTGACCGATTACTTAAACAAGTAAGTTTAGTGAAAAGGGAAAGGCGGAATTCTAAGCAAAAATTGGTGCTAAGAAGTCCGTCTCTTTTTTAGATGAAACATGTATGTAGATCTTGTTCAATGATATAATAGAAGGAAGTAAATGGCTTTATAACGGAGGAATTGATTTATGAAGGTAATTATGGCAGTTGTTCAAGATAAAGATAGCAATCGTTTGTCTAATGCCCTGATGGAACATAATTTTCGTTCGACGAAATTAGCAAGTACAGGCGGGTTTTTGAAGTCTGGAAATACCACGTTCATTATTGGTACTGAAGATATTCGTGTAGATAAAGCGTTACAGGTTATTAAAGAAAACTGTCAGTCACGTGATCAGATGGTGGCTCCTGTATCCCCTATGGGTGGAAATGCAGATTCTTACGTGCCTTACCCTGTTGAAGTAGCCGTTGGTGGAGCGACCGTGTTCGTTCTTCCTGTAGAGCAATTCCATCAGTTTTAAAGTGGGGTTTAACCTATGAAAATTACCCAAGACCATCGAGTGTCCTTAGATAAAGTAGCAAAAGACCAGAAGTCTAACAGCACAGGTCATGTTAAATTCGGGCAGCTTATTCACAAGCACGATCAGAAAATGCAGATGGATCAGCTCAATAAGCTGCTTGTCACAATAGAAAATGCCGGCAGTCGTTTAGCCAAATCAAGATCCTTTAAAGATCTTGCTAAATATAAAACATTGGTCAAGAAATTTGTGCGTGAGGCCGTAGATTTCGGAATGGATCTGAAGCAATCTCATACATGGAATCAGTATGGCGAGGGCAGAAAGCTCAATATAGTAGAAACCATCGATCAACAACTTGTTGAACTGACGGAAGATGTATTAGATAAAGAAAAGAAGTCCATTGATATATTAGGGAAAATAGGTGAAATAAAAGGATTGCTTATTAATCTTTATATGTAAGAGAGTGATGTTAAGACATGTTGTTTGAAGAGATACAACCATTTCAGCCCGTCGTTCTTCAGATGCTTCAAAACAGTATTGTGAAGGATCGTGTCGCTCATGCTTATTTATTTGAGGGTGAAAAAGGGACACGGAAGAAAGAAATGAGCATCCTGTTTGCAAAAGCATTGCTATGCGTAAACCGCGTGGATGGAAAGGCTTGTGAAAGCTGCTCTAACTGTAAAAGGATTAATCATGGGAACCACCCGGATCTGCATGTCGTTGAGCCGGACGGTCTTTCAATCAAGAAGGATCAGATTAAAAGTTTACAAGAAGAATTTTCGAAAACCGGTGTAGAATCCAAGAAGAAAATCTACATTATCGTTCATGGAGATAAGATGACGGCCAATGCAGCTAATAGCCTGCTTAAGTTTCTTGAAGAGCCATTAGCAGATACAACGGCGATTCTTATCACAGAAAATATTCATCGGATTTTGCCTACTATTCTTTCCAGGTGCCAGACGATTTCCTTTAAACCGTTGCCGAAAGAACAGCTGACAAAACAATTATTGGAAGAGGGGGTTCAGCCTCATTTAGCAACCCTTGCATCCAACTTGACGAACCATTATGAGGAAGCTGTAGAAATATGTCAAAATGAGTGGTTTGCACAAGCAAGAATAATAGTGTTAAAATTATATGAAGTCCTCCAGAAAAGTCCCTTCCAAGCAATGGTCAAAATACAAGAGGATTTTGTACAGCACTTCAAAGAAAAAGATCAAGTCGATCGAGCATTAGATCTTTTACTTCTAATATATAAAGACTTACTTCATATCCAGTTAGGAAAAGAAGAACAGCTCGTGTACCCGGACCAAAAGGAAAACTGGAAATCAAACGCACTTCAAGTATCTACCAATCGTCTTTCTACTAATATGACGGCGATACTTGAAGCAAAACGCAAGTTAAACGCCAATATGAATTCGCAGCTGCTAGTAGAACAGCTTATGCTAAAACTGCAGGGGTGATGGTCCTTTGTACGATGTTGTAGGAGTACGCTTTAAAAAAGCGGGTAAAATCTATTATTTCGATCCGGGTGAATTGGATATTCAGAAAGATTGCTATGTGATCGTTGAAACGGTTCGCGGGGTCGAATTTGGAAAAGTAGTCGTAGAGAGAAAGCAAGTAGGAGAAAATGATGTAGTGCTTCCATTGAAAAAAGTGATTCGTATCGCTGATCAAAAAGATCGTTTAATCGTAGATGAGAATAAATCATCTGCAACGGAAGCCTACAATGTATGTTGTGATAAAATTAATCAGCATCAATTAGATATGAAATTGGTAGATGTAGAATATACATTTGATCGAAATAAAGTCATATTCTATTTTACGGCTGATGGACGAGTTGATTTCCGAGAGCTAGTAAAAGATCTAGCTTCCATTTTCCGTACCCGCATAGAACTTCGTCAGATTGGCGTTCGAGACGAAGCGAAAATGCTGGGTGGTATTGGTCCTTGTGGCCGCATGCTATGTTGTTCAACCTTTTTAGGAGATTTTGAACCGGTATCCATTAAGATGGCGAAGGATCAGAATCTATCCCTTAATCCAACGAAGATTTCAGGTTTATGCGGACGTTTAATGTGCTGTCTGAAATACGAGAACGATGAGTATGAAGCAGCAAAAGAAGAATTACCTGATATCGGAGAAGTGATTAAGACACCTCATGGAAAAGGAAAAGTGGTAGGTCTTAATATTCTGGAACGTATTCTTCAAGTGGAAATTAAAGAAGAAGAGCGGGTTCTGGAATTCACATTAGATGAAATTATGAACGCGGGTGCCGTATCATTCCAAGCCACAGAGTAACGGGGTGTAGTGTCGTGGATAAAAAAGAGTTCTTTGATTCAGTCAGTAACATGGAACAACAAATTGGTCATTTATATCATCAATTAGGTGAGCTCAAACAATGCCTAGCTGAAATGTTAGAAGAGAATAACTCTCTGAAGCTTGAAAATGAGCATTTGCGCCGTAGACTGGAACAAACAGAGAACTCACCAAAAAAGGTACAAACAAACAGCGATGCGGGTACAACGAGTGAGTCAGACTTAGAAGATAAAACACTGGATATTGGAGAAGGGTATGACAACCTTGCTCGATTATACCAGGAAGGATTTCATATTTGTAATATACACTTCGGAAGTCCACGGAAGGATGAAGACTGCTTGTTCTGCCTTTCTTTCTTAAATAAGAAATAAAGGTGCACTTCATTCTTTTGAACTGAATACAGAGTAAAAAGGGCTGATCCATGTGTAGTGGGATTGGTCCTTTTTATTGGAATAGTTTAGAGGGACTAGCTGCCGGAGCCGGACAAATCGTAAAGCGAAACAACATATAATAGAAGAAAAGAAGGAGGTAAGGCATGGTTGAGTTAAAAGAAGATGAACGTTTAGATTATTTATTGGCCGAAAACATGAGGATCATTCAAAGTCCATCTGTTTTTTCCTTTTCAACAGATGCGGTCCTATTGGCCCATTTCAGCTATTTACCGATTCACAAAGGGAAAGTGGTTGATCTATGTTCGGGTAACGGCATCATCCCCTTATTACTAAGTGCAAGAACCAACGTTGAAATTACGGGGGTGGAGATTCAGGAAAGACTATTTGATATGGCACAAAGAAGTATCGAGTATAATGGCCGTCAAAATCAAATATCCATGAAGCTGGGGGATGTGAAGGAAATTGATCAGCTTCTTCATCATTCCCATTATGATGTCGTAACCTGTAATCCTCCATACTTTAATACTCCACCCGGGGATAAAAGAAACGTAAACGAGCACTATGCGATTGCCCGTCATGAAATCTTATGTTCTCTTGAGGATACCATCAAAGCTTCAAGCTATCTCCTGAAGCAAGGGGGAAAGGCTTCCTTCGTCCATCGTCCGGGTCGATTGATGGACATCCTATCGTTGATGAGGAAGCATCGTCTCGAGCCGAAACGATTGCGCTTTGTATATCCGAAGCCGGGAAGAGAAGCCAACACCATCTTAATAGAAGGAATAAAAGATGGGAAACCGGACCTGAAAATTCTTCCTCCCCTTTATGTGTATGACGAACAAAACAAATACTCAAGGGAAGTATATGATATGCTGTTTGGAAAGAATGAAGATAAGGACTAAGGAAATGAGAAGGTGAGCGATTCAATGAACCAGCAAAAAAGCTTTCAAGATAGTGACAAAGGAAGCTTGTATCTTGTCCCTACACCAATCGGGAATTTAGAGGATATGACGTTTCGAGCAATCCGCATGATGAAGGAAGCGGCAGTGATTGCTGCTGAAGATACAAGAAATACGAAAAAACTATGTAATTACTTTGAAATTGACACGCCTATCATTAGTTATCATGAGCATAATAAAGAAACGAGCGGACCGAAGCTGATTGAACGAATGAAAAGAGGCGAGCTCATTGCCCTTGTAAGTGATGCAGGTATGCCATCCATCTCAGATCCGGGATACGAACTGGTGAAAGAAGCAATCCATCACGAAATTGCTGTCATTCCACTACCGGGAGCTAATGCAGCTCTTACGGCTTTGATCGCTTCAGGATTGGCTCCGCAGCCATTTTATTTCTATGGGTTTTTACATAGAGGGAAGAAAGACAAAAGAGCGGAACTGGCTACACTTAAAACGCTGGAAGATACATTTATCCTTTATGAATCACCACACAGATTAAAAGAAACATTAAAAGAGCTATATGGAGCTTTGGGAAATAGACAAATCGTTGTTTGTCGTGAGCTCACGAAGAAATTCGAGGAATTCATCCGTGGATCCCTGGAAGAAGTAATGGAATGGGCAAACGATGGAGAAGTACGAGGCGAATTCTGCTTATTGATTGAGGGAGCAGGTCCGTTGGAGAAAGAAGAGGAAGACGTCTGGTGGAGCAGCTACTCCCTCCAGGAACATGTTCAACACTATGTAAATGAAAAAAGCATGTCCTCCAAAGAAGCCATCAAACAAGTCTCTAAAGAACGATCCCTTCCAAAACGGGAAGTATATCAAGCTTATCATGTTGAATAGAAAAGTGCAGAGAGGCAGAATCAATAAATAAAAAAGGCTCTTTTCGCAAAGATTGTTGTTTTCTAGCATAGAATCTGCCAGGGCTCTATCAACCAGGTTTATGCTGGATGGTGAGGGAAACTGCTCTGCTTGCAGCTAGCGTTCGGCCGAACCTCCTCAGCTTAGCCGAACGGGGTCTCGGCACGTCCAAAATCCGCCGGAGTCTGCGCAGTTCCCCTCACCATCTTAAACAGTATTTTCATGACAGAGCTTCAAGGTGTGCAAGAAAACAATGTTACGAGAAAAAATAATCCTTCTTCCTTAAAATGAAATTCAATCTCTTTTACCTTAAATGAGATTGCTTGCTAAAATTCTTGTTATGATTGATTTCTATTAAGGATTCATGCTTAGAAAGTTGATTGGAGCGGAAGGATGCTCGACTCCTGCGGGAATAGCTGGACAGGTGAGTCCCCGGAGGCTTGCCGAGGAGGCTCACCGCCAGCCCCGCGGAAAGCGAGCATCCCGGAGCGGAAATCAACAATTACTTTCTCCTCTACAATAGCAACAAACTTTACGAATAGATCCATAAAAAAAGGCCTGAGTCTAGTCACTCAGGCCTTTGGTATATTAACAACAAATTATTTTGTTTGTAGTGAATCCTGGATTTCTTTAAGTAATTGATCTGCACCTTCACGGCTAAGAACCAATTTACCGTTAGCAAGCTTGATGTTGTCATCAGAAACTTCACCAGTGATTTGGCAAGTCATGCTTGGCTTATATTTCTTTAAAATGATTCTTTCGTCATCTACATAGATTTCCAAAGCATCTTTCTCAGCAATACCTAATGTACGACGTAATTCGATTGGAATAACGACACGACCTAATTCATCAACTTTTCTTACAATACCTGTAGACTTCATTTAAAAATCTCCTCCAAATATAAGATATTTATATCTCTCTCTAGTTCGTCAATATTCGACAAATTTCTTTTGTTGCTTCTATCATACCAACGTTTAGGAATATCGTCAATAATTATATCTGTAAATTTTTAAGAAAAAATGGATAAAAAAAAGCTGTTATAATAAGCTTTACGCTTTGTTGTAAAAAATTGTATTACCAATTGAATATTATTGTAACGAAAGTAATGCAAGTGAGAAATGTCGAATTATCTTTATGGTATGTATACATTCGACAAATTTAGACAAAAACCCGCACGTGTTTCGACAAAATCAATATTCAACATTGTTTAGTTGCAGAAACCCTATATTTTAGGTATATTTTGATGAGATAAGAGGTTAAGATGATAGGTAAGACGCAGATAATGGATGTACGTAACAATTATGCCACTATAAACCATACGGATGCCCATATGGCTTTATGGGGGTAGATAAAAAAGGGAGGAACAGAAAGTGGAAGAAAAGTTGAACACCTTCTATATAACAACACCGATTTATTATCCAAGTGGAAATTTACATATTGGACATGCTTACACCACGGTAGCTGGTGATGCGATGGCCCGTTATAAGAGAATGCGTGGATTCGATGTCATGTACCTGACAGGAACGGACGAGCATGGACAGAAAATTCAACGTAAAGCCCAGGAAGAGGGGATTACTCCACAAGAATATGTAGACGGGATCGTTAGTGGAATTAAAGATCTATGGGGGAAATTGGATATTTCATATGATGACTTTATCCGTACGACTGAGAAGCGTCATAAGGATATTGTGGAAAAGATCTTCCATCAGCTTGTCGAACAAGGTGATATTTACTTGGACCAGTATGAAGGCTGGTATTGTACACCATGTGAATCCTTCTTTACTGAGCGTCAATTGGAAAACGGAAACTGTCCTGATTGCGGCAGACCTGTTGAAAAAGTGAAGGAAGAATCGTACTTTTTCAAAATGAGCAAGTACGCTGACCGCCTCCTTGCTTACTATGAAGAAAACCCTGAGTTCATTCAGCCTGAGTCCCGTAAGAATGAGATGGTGAATAACTTCATCAAACCTGGTTTAGAAGACTTGGCTGTTTCAAGAACAACCTTCGACTGGGGAGTGAAAGTACCGGGAGATCCCAAGCATGTCATTTACGTGTGGATCGATGCCCTTTCCAACTATATTACAGCCCTTGGCTACGGCAGTGAAAAAGATAAAAATTACTTAAAGTACTGGCCAGCGGATGTTCACTTGGTCGGGAAGGAAATTGTTCGTTTCCATACGATTTATTGGCCGATCATGTTAATGGCATTAGATCTTCCGCTTCCTAAGAAGGTTTTCGCTCATGGGTGGCTTCTGATGAAAGACGGGAAAATGTCTAAATCTAAAGGGAATGTAGTTGATCCTGTTACCCTTATTGATCGCTACGGCCTTGATTCTCTTCGTTACTACCTATTAAGAGAAGTGCCATTCGGTTCTGATGGAGTCTTTACGCCAGAAGGATTTGTTGAACGCATCAACTTCGACTTAGCAAATGACTTAGGAAACCTGTTAAATCGTACAGTGGCCATGATCAATAAATATTTTGATGGAGTCATTCCAGCCTATGTTGATTCTAACGGTGAATTCGATCAAGCCCTCCTGGATATGAACAAAGAAACAGTGAATAAATATGAAGAAGCAATGGAAAACATGGAGTTTTCTGTAGCTTTGTCCAGTCTATGGCAGTTAATCAGCCGTACGAATAAATATATTGATGAAACTCAGCCTTGGGCACTTGCTAAAGACGAAAGCAGAAAAGAAGAGCTCGGCAGTGTGATGAGTCATTTAGCTGAATCATTACGAAGAGTCGCTGTTCTTTTACAACCATTCTTAACGAGAACTCCTAAAAAGATTTTTGAACAATTGAACCTTCATGATGAAAAAATGCACACATGGGAAAGCTTGGAGAGTTTTGGAGCTATTCCAGTAGGAACTGAAGTAGTGAAAAAAGGGGAACCGATCTTCCCGCGACTTGAACTTCAGGAAGAGGTAAACTTCATCAAAGAGAAAATGCAAGGATCTGCTCCAGCTGTTGAAGAAAAGAAGGAGCCTGCTAAAGAAGAGTCAGAGGAAATCGGAATCGATGATTTCATGAAAGTTGATCTTCGCGTAGCGGAGGTCATAGGAGCTGAGCCGGTTAAAAAAGCGGATAAACTGCTTAAGCTGCAATTGGATCTTGGCTTTGAAAAACGACAAGTTGTGTCAGGAATTGCTAAATTCTATCAACCGGACGAACTGGTTGGGAAAAAAGTGATCTGTGTGACAAACTTGAAGCCAGTAAAACTGCGTGGAGAACTTTCACAAGGAATGATTCTTGCCGGTGAAGAAAATGGAACACTGTCTCTTGCTTCCATCGACCAGTCTTTACCAAATGGAACAAAAGTAAAATAAGTAAGGTTTTTATGCTTTTGTCGATAAAGGGATGTTCCACGTGGAACATCCCTTTATTATATTAAAATAATGAATATATGGAATGAAATTTGTCATATTAGGTATTTATTAAACTCATTACTATATTTAGAAAACAATAATATAGAAAGAAACAGATTGTTTTGGTTCTGTGACGAAAGTAGATAGAATGAAGAGTACCTGCGAATGAAACAGAAGTAATAAAAAATATCCATAGAAACCATAATATGTAATATGAATGTTACATGAATGTGATGCTTGTCATGCTTTTTTATATTAAACTTATCTTTATTACAAGGAGTGTCTTACATGCTATTTGATACACATGTTCATTTGAATGCTGAACAATTTGACGAAGATCTGGAGGAGGTAATTTCAAGAGCAAGAGAAGCTGGAGTTGAAAAGATGGTGGTCGTCGGCTTTGATCGGCCAACGATTAACCGGGCGATGGAGCTCATTGAGCAATATGAATTTTTATATGCCAGCATCGGTTGGCACCCAGTGGATGCAATTGATATGAAGGATGAAGATTTAGCTTGGATAGAAGAGCTCTCCAACCACCCTAAAGTAGTTGCCATAGGGGAAATGGGACTCGATTATCACTGGGATAAATCACCGAAAGATGTTCAAAAAGAAGTGTTTCGAAAACAGATCCATTTAGCTAAAAAGGTAAAACTCCCAATAATTATACACAACCGTGATGCCACACAAGATATAGTGGATATCCTCAGGGAAGAAGGAGCAGAGGAAGTTGGAGGGATCATGCATTGCTTCAGCGGAAGTCCTGAAATTGCTCAAGAATGTGTGGATATGAATTTCTACATTTCTCTGGGAGGTCCCGTAACCTTTAAAAATGCGAAAAAGCCAAAAGAAGTAGCAAAAGAAATTCCATTGGAAAAGCTTCTGATCGAAACAGACTGTCCTTATTTAGCACCTCACCCGAACAGAGGGAAGCGAAATGAACCTGCATACGTAAAGCTGGTAGCAGAACAGATCGCGGAGCTTAAGGAAGTATCATTAGAAGAAGTAGAGAACAAAACAACCGAAAATGCAAAAAAGTTATTCAACATAATCTGACATCAGATATTGTCGAGAATTGAGAGAGCTTGTCCAAATAGTTAATAAAAACAAAAAGTTCTACATAGGATTCTTGTTTCATAGGATAATCATGTCGATAACTCTCTCTTTTCTTTTTCTCTTCTTTTATGCATAATATGTTTTATGTTCCCTGGGTTTCAATATTTTGCTAGATTAAGTTAAAAGAAGTAAGGGTTGACAGTCACTGGATTACTCTATATAATCACTCCGAGAAAAGGAGGCGTTTTTCATGAAGTTTAAAACCATGAAAAGCCTGTTTTCCAAGTCTTTGAGTCGAAGGAAATGGATTGTTACAATCGGAACATTGGTAACATCTGCAGCTGTATTCGGAATTCTTTTTTATGAAGGATCTAAAAACACTGTGGCATTGACCCTAGACGGCGAGCAAAAAGAGATTAGGACGCATGCAAATACTATTCAAGATATATTAAAAGAATTAGAGATTTCAACCCGCTCAGAAGACTATTTGTACCCCTCGGGGAATACGAAGGTCTCAAATAACATGAACATTGTTTGGGAACCGGCAAAACAGGTAGAAGTAGTAGTAGGGGATCAGACGAAAAAGGTCTGGACGACTGCTGATACAGTAAAAGAGTTACTCTCTGAAAATGAAATTAAAGTAGGAGAGCATGATAAGGTCCAACCCGGCTTATCAGAAAAAGTAACAGGGAATATGAATGTCAAGATTGATACCGCATTTTCACTTAAGCTAGTGAACGGTGGAAAAGAACAAAAGGTATGGTCTACTTCGACTACGGTCGCTGACTTTTTAAAGCAACAAGGAATTACACTAAAGAAATCAGACCGTGTTGAACCAAGTTTAGACAAAGTTGTTAAAGCAAATGATGTCGTAAATGTCGTTCGAGTTGAAAAAGTCACCGATGTAGTGGAAGAGACAAAGGATTTCACCGTTATTTCCAAAAAGGATTCCGATCTTTCAAAAGGAAAAGAGAAGGTCGTTCAAGAAGGTAAAAACGGCTTGATTGAAAAGAAATTTGAAGTTGTGAAAGAGAACGGCAAAGAGGTTTCCAGGAAGTTAGTTAGTGAAAAGGTAGTGAAAGAAAGCCAGGATAAAATCGTTAATGTCGGAACGAAGGTTTTAGTGGCTCAAGTTTCCCGTGGAAGTTCATCTTCTAATTCATCTGCCTCAGCCTCAGCTGCTCCAAGTGGAGGAAGAGAGTTTTATGTGAGCTCTACAGCTTACACTGCATCATGTAACGGATGCTCAGGCTATACAGCTACAGGAATCAATCTGAAATCAAATCCGAATGTTAAGGTGATTGCAGTAGACCCTTCTGTTATTCCTTTAGGAACAAAGGTATATGTAGAAGGCTATGGCTATGCCGTAGCTGCAGATACGGGTGGAGCAATCAAAGGGAACAAAATTGATGTATTCTTCCCGTCTAAATCAGATGCCTATCGTTGGGGAAGAAAAACAATTAAAGTAAAAATATTAAACTAAGAGCAGGGGTGTTCTCCTGCTTTTTTTTATTTATCGGTGAAAACCGTTATAATAGCTTTAGGTCTTCAATGATTAGACGAAAATGAAAGCAGAAAAGTTTCAATTCTTTTGGAGGAATTATGAAAATTAAAGAAATCATCGTAGTGGAAGGAAAGGACGATACGGTAGCCATTCAACGTGCTGTCAATGCAGATACGATTGAAACGAATGGTTCTGCTGTGTCTCCGGCTACTATAGAGAAAATAAAACACGCCCAGGAAAAAAGAGGCGTAATCATCTTTACCGATCCGGACTACCCGGGTGAACGTATCCGGAAGATTGTGAGTGAAGCGGTACCGGGTTGTAAACATGCCTTTGTACATAAGAAGGATGCGCTGCCAAAGTCAGGCAGAGGAATAGGAGTAGAGCATGCTTCGCCAGATATCATAAGAGAGTCTTTAAGAGAGGCTCATGTGCTGGATGTTGAGCAGGAAGAGGTTATCTCAAAAGAGGATTTAATTGATGCAGGCTTAATCGGGAGTGCTCAGTCGAAGGACCGAAGAATTGCTCTTGGTGAGAAGCTTAGAATCGGATACACTAATGGAAAACAGCTGCATAAACGATTAAGGATGTTCAATATTCAAAAAGAAGAGTTTAAAAAAGCTTTAATGGAAATTATTCAGGAGGAAGAACATGCATAAAGATATTGCCACCCCGATACGTACGAAAGAGATATTAGGTAAGTATGGTTTCTCGTTTAAAAAGAGCCTGGGTCAGAATTTTTTGATCGATCCTAATATCCTCAGGAACATAACGGAATACGCAGGTTTATCTGAGAAAACCGCAGCCATTGAGATTGGGCCTGGAATCGGTGCGTTAACAGAACATCTTGCGCGCACCTCGGGAAAGGTCGTTGCCTTTGAAATCGACCAGCGACTGATTCCTATTCTGGCCGATACACTATCCCCTTACGAAAACGTTAAAATAATCAATGAAGATATATTAGAGGCGGATGTTGAAGCCATTATTAATAAAGAGTTTGAAGGGTTCGAAGACATTATGGTAGTGGCCAATCTCCCTTATTACGTCACTACACCTATCATTCTTAAGCTGTTGATGGAGCGACTTCCAATCAGAGGGATCTGTGTCATGCTTCAAAAGGAAGTAGGAGACCGCATTTCAGCCCAACCCGGAACAAAAGCGTACGGATCTCTTTCGATTGCCATACAGTACTATACAGAGGCCGAGATGGTCATGACTGTCCCGAAAACGGTCTTTATGCCGCAGCCGAATGTTGATTCAGCCGTCATCCGTTTAACGAAGCGGGAGAAGCCTCCTGTCGAGGTTATCAGTGAAGACTTCTTCTTTACCGTAACACGCTCTTCTTTTGCTCAGAGAAGAAAGACGATCTTGAACAATTTAAGCAGTCAGCTTCCTCAAGGAAAAGAAAAGAAAGACTTAATCCTCGAAGCTTTATCTGCTGCGGGGGTTGAACCTACCCGCCGTGGAGAGACACTGACGATACAGGAATTCGGCCGGTTGAGTGATGCGTTATACCCGAACTTTAATTAAAGCTTGGATAGATGGCTAAACGTGTAAGTGCGTTTAGCCATTTTCTTGTTCCCGTGTACTCCGCAAGGGACACCCATTTTATTGACACCGAACAGTAGAAGGTTGCATAGGTTATCACAGGGAATATTTACTTTACTTAATTGATGATAAGGAACGTGTTGAGAAGGATAAGATAAACGTTGATTCTCCTCGGCTTATTATTTCCTTTTTTAATTTATCAACGAATGTTTAGCCCATGGGAGTGACTGATGTGAATATCGAAATCAATGATGTCGTAGGTCGCCTTTCATATCAATGTGATATTTTATTCCGAGTGATAGATATCCGCATGATAGATGGTCAAAAAACGGCGGTGCTGTATGGTGAAGATTTTCGATTAATAGCGGATGCTCCTTTTCATGATTTGAAGAAGATGGACCCTAGAGAGCAGGATCGTATTACACAGGAGTTTCGTTCAAAGGAGGAACAATCTCTTGACCTGTTCCGACAGGATATAGAGCTTCTCAAGTATAAGCAGGAGTATAGAGTAACGAATGCTTATCGAGACGATTATAACTATTTCCAAGTTCCAGGGAAAGTGCTTCATCTTGATGGAGATCCCAGCTATTTAAGAAAGTGTCTAGATCTTTATGAAAAAATTGGTGTTCCAGTAAAAGGTGTTCACTGTAGTGAGACAGAAATGCCTGAACAAATTGGGTCCCTTATCGATAAATATAGACCGAATATTATTGTATTGACTGGTCACGATGCCTATTCTAAGGCAAAAGGGACCAAAGCTGATATTAACGCATATCGACATTCGAAGTATTTTGTTCAGGCAGTGAGAGAGGCACGGAGCAAATCTCCTCACTTGGACCAGCTGGTGATCTTTGCGGGTGCTTGTCAATCCCACTTTGAATCACTCATTCATGCTGGAGCCAATTTCGCCAGTTCTCCATCCAGAGTTAATATCCATGCATTGGATCCAGTATATATCGTGGCTAAGATTTGTTTTACGGGGTTTAAGGACTCGGTTAATGTTTGGGACGTCATCCGTAATACGTTAACAGGGGACAAAGGGCTTGGCGGAATCGAGACGAAGGGTGTTCTTCGGACTGGGATGCCATATAAAATTACTGAAGAAGATTAGGGGATGTTCGACAAAAATCAAATAGACCTTACAATTTACCGCGTGAATTGTAAGGTCTATTTGGTGTTTAGATGTATAGATTAGTAAGGTGGGTTTTTTAGTGGTTTTATGCTTGTCGCCTCTGGGCAAAGCCCCTCCGCTTTTATTGTTATCCAGCTCCGGCGGCTAGTCCCTCGAGGTCATAAGGCAAGTGCATCAAAAAGGCAAAGAACGCCTTTCCGATGCACCCGCCTTATGCTTGTCGGGCCTGACCAAGCCGCCTCCGCTTTTATTGTTTCCAGCTCCGGGGCTTAGAGGCTCGAGGTCATAAGTCAAGCATGCCAAAAAGGCAAAAAGCGCCTTTCCGGCATGCTCGCCTTATGCTTGTCGCCTCTGGGCAAAGCCCCTCCGCTTTTATTGTTTACATAATTTCTCAATGTATGGGGAATGTTAGGTGTGTAGAAAAAACGTACTTTTTGTTGAATAAAATATATTGACAGGTGTTCGTGATTCTTGTTAAAATAATAAATTTATTTGACTAAAATTACATAATGTGTTATATTTGATTATAGTGAGGTGGAAGCGAAATGCCAAAAACATTAGCCGACATTAAAAGATCCCTTGATTCTAATCTGGGGAAACGTTTAATGCTTAAAGCAAACGGTGGACGTCGAAAAACAATTGAGCGTTCAGGTGTTCTAGCCGAAACGTATCCTTCTGTATTCGTTGTTCAACTGGATCAAGAAGAGAATGCGTTCGAACGAGTTTCTTACAGCTATGCAGATGTTCTCACTGAGACAGTTCAATTAACATTTTATGATGAAGCAACAGGAAATATCATCTTTAGCCAGCAGTAGACAATTGTTTGCTGCTTTTTTATTTGTCTGATTTTCATGATTTACATAGATAGCGCTCCCTTCCTTTTGTTATGTTTTGTCCTTTTGTACACATACTAAACGTGTGGTACATCTAAAGGAGGTAGACTTATGAGCAGAAGAAGAGGAATCATGTCTGATCAATTAAAAGAAGAAATCGCTCAGGAATTGGGATTCTATGATGTTGTTCAGAAAGATGGTTGGGGTGGAATCACGTCACGGGATGCAGGTAATATGGTGAAGCGCGCAGTTGAGCTCGCAAGTCAGCGATTATCTGAAAATCGTCCTCACTAACTCTTTTCACGCGTACAGGATTACATCTTTTATCAGTACCATATACAGGGGGTCGCCTTAAAAGTGTAGTGCTTTTCAGGCGGCCCCTGTTTTAATAAGGACAAGACAATCTTTCCTATCAGTACTTTACGTGATAAAATAACATACTTGTATGAGTATGTTTAGAAGTTAACACTCTCAATAATAAGTGTATGATACAATATAACAAAGAGTATTGGTAAGAAGGTGATGATATGAGGTTATTAGTGAAGGCGCCGGCAAAAATTAACCTATCACTTGATGTTTTACATAAACGTTCAGATGGTTACCATGAAGTTGAGATGGTTATGACAACAATTGATTTAGCAGATAGAATTGAGCTTACGAATCTTTCTGATGATACGATTAAGATTCTCTCGCATAATCGATTTGTACCGGACGATGGAAGAAACCTTGCCTATCAGGCTGCACAGCTTTTAAAGACGAGGTTGAATATCAAAAAAGGGGTAGCAATTTCCATTGATAAAGTGATACCTGTAGCAGCAGGATTAGCAGGCGGGAGCAGTGACGCAGCAGCAACTTTAAAAGGGTTAAATCGATTATGGGATTTAGGTCTCAGTATGGATGAGCTGGCAGAACTTGGTTCCGAAATTGGTTCAGATGTATCTTTCTGTGTTTACGGGGGTACAGCTTTAGCATCAGGCAGAGGTGAGAAGATCCAACACCTTCCTGCTCCACCAAATTGCTGGGTTATTTTGGCGAAACCAACAATAGGAGTTTCAACAGCAGATGTTTATAAAAATTTGAATCTGCAAAACATTACACATCCGAATACAAACGCCATGGTTTCAGCTTTGGAACATGGAAATTATCATGATATATGCTCCAATCTTGGGAATGTACTTGAATCAGTCACATTGGATATGCACCCTGAAGTGGCCCAAATAAAAGACCAAATGGAGCGCTTTGGTGCCGATGCTGTTCTAATGAGCGGAAGCGGCCCGACAGTATATGGATTAGTGCAATATGAATCAAGACTTCATCGAATCTATAATGGTTTAAGGGGTTTTTGTGATCAAGTGTTCGCGGTGCGCATGCTGGGAGATTAAGACCTCTTGCCGAAATCCGTATATTAATGATATATTTACATTATAATATTCGGATTTAGGAGGTTTCTTTGGTGAAGTTTAAGCGTAGTGAACGATTAATTGATATGACGCATTATTTATTAGAACGTCCCCACCAACTTGTTCCTTTAACTTTTTTCTCTGAGCGGTACGGTTCTGCAAAGTCTTCCATCAGTGAGGACTTGACGATAGTAAAGGAAACATTTGAAGGACGGGGTGTGGGGACTGTTCAAACAGTTCCCGGGGCAGCCGGTGGAGTGAAATATGTTCCAAAGGTAAACAGTCAGGAAGCGAAAGAAATGATAGATGAGCTTTGTGTTCATCTGGAAAGCTCAGATCGTTTATTGCCAGGCGGATATTTATACATGACTGACCTGCTGGGCAATCCTCAGCTTATGAAAAGTGTCGGGAAGTTACTGGCGTCAGCTTTTGCTGAGAAAGATATTGATGTCATCATGACAGTAGCGACAAAAGGGATACCGATTGCTAATGCTATTGCCTCATACTTAAATGTTCCAGTGGTCATCGTTAGGCGGGATAGTCGTGTAACAGAGGGATCGACTGTGAGCATCAATTATGTTTCCGGCTCATCGAAGCGAATCCAATCTATGGTACTTTCCAAGAGAAGTTTGAAGGAAGGGTCTAAAGTATTGGTTGTCGATGATTTTATGAAGGCCGGTGGAACCATCAACGGTATGAAGAACTTACTGGAAGAGTTCTCGGCTACTTTATCTGGCATCGGTGTTTTAGTTGAATCCAATAGTATCGATGATCGACTAGTGGATGACTATGTTTCATTATTAAAATTGTCTGATGTGAATGAAAAAGATAAACAAATTTCATTAACGGAAGGAAATTACTTTCAATCAAATTTAACATTTCTACCATAAGGGGAGGCATTTAAAATGCGTGTAGTTTCTACTAAGCAAGCACCAGCAGCAATTGGTCCATATTCTCAGGGGATTGTCGTAAATAATTTATTTTATAGTTCAGGACAAATTCCTCTGACAGCAGAAGGTACTATGGTGGAAGGGGATGTAGCGGAACAAACGCATCAGGTGTTCCGTAATCTTCAAGCCGTACTATCAGAAGCTGGGGCGTCATTGGAAACAGTGGTAAAAGCCACTGTCTTCATTAAGGATATGAATGAATTTGGTACGATCAATGAAGTATATGGGGAGTATTTTAGTAACCACAAGCCTGCTCGTTCTTGTGTAGAGGTAGCCCGCTTACCTAAAGATGCCTTGGTTGAGATCGAAGTAATCGCACTCGTGAAGTAATATTCACGGGTGTTTTTTTGTGTCAAAAAAGAAGTGTAGTTCAAATGAAATAGATGAAAGGGTATAAAAAATAAAACTTTTCAAAAAATTTTACAATTTAAGAAGGAATATCTAAATAATTCGTTGAATACATAGAGTAGATTTCATCTAGGGAAAAAGGTGGTGAACAGAATGGAAGTAACAGACGTAAGATTACGCCGAGTAAACACCGATGGTCGCATGAGAGCTATCGCATCTATTACGCTGGATAATGAATTTGTTGTTCATGACATTCGTGTAATTGATGGGAACAATGGCTTATTTGTAGCGATGCCAAGCAAGCGAACTCCAGATGGGGAATTTCGTGATATTGCTCACCCAATTAATTCGGGTACTCGCGGCAAGATCCAAGATGCCGTTTTAGCTGAGTATCACCGTCTAGGTGAGTTAGAAGAAGTTGAGTTAGAAGAAGCTGGGGCTTCCTAATAGAATCTATTGCATCAAGAGCCTACTTTTGTAAGGCTCTTTTTTTTGTCTTTAAGAGCCGAGCATTTAAAAGTGGCAGTTCTTACGCTTTTTGTATACCCCGATGTTTGGAGAGTTGAAACCTCTAATTTATTTTTTTTGTATTTTAAGGAAAAGAAAATTCGACATAGATGTTGATAATAGGATAGCTTGTCTGAAAAAGCGAGATCCGGGCTAAAACATGGATAAAATGGAACTAGGAATGGCATGTGTTTAATGAAAACGGCTCAATTAAATGACGGTGTCGCTGCCCTTAAGGGAAAATGGCTGATTTAGGTCGTTTGAAAGTACTTTTTAAGCTGGAAATGCGGAAGTGTTGCGGCACTTTTAATGTTTGTAGAGGCAGTTTTCGGGAAAACTTGTGCCATTATTGGGGTTTGTTGTGCCACTTTCGGTCAAACTTGTGCCAAATTGTGAACACGGACTTTTCTGGCTAGCGAGCCGCCTCCACTTTTCGTCTTGTCCAGCTCCAGGGCTTAAAGGCTCGAGGTCATAAGCTAAATTGACCAAAAAGGCAAAGGGCGCCTTTCCGGTCAATTCATCATATGCTTGTCGGGCCTGACCAAGCCGCCTCCGCTTTTCGTTTGACAAATATATGTACTTTTATTTGAATCCTTGAAATGATAGAGTTTTTAGGATATATTCGTTATGGATAAAAAGGTTATTGGAGGACCAAAAATGACAAATAGATATGCCGTTATATTAGCTGCTGGGCAAGGTACGAGAATGAAGTCGAAGCTTTACAAAGTTCTTCATCCTGTGTGTGGCAAGCCAATGGTGGAACATGTGGTCGACCAAATTTCAACATTACATATAGAAAAGACTGTCACAATCGTTGGTCACGGTGCTGAGCTTGTGAAGTCGCATTTAGAGGGAAAGAGTGATTTTGCTCTTCAGGCTGAGCAGTTAGGTACCGCTCACGCTGTCATGCAGTCTGAAGATGTGCTAGGTGATTTAGAAGGCACTACTTTAGTGGTATGTGGTGATACACCGCTCATTAAAGGAGAAACGATGGAAGCTTTAGTGAAGCATCACGAAGGACAGGGTGCGAAAGCGACTATCTTGACTGGTCACACTGAATCTCCTGATGGATACGGACGTATCATCCGCAATCAAGAAGGTTTAGTGGAGCGCATTGTTGAACATAAGGATGCAACTGATCAAGAGAGAAACGTGAAAGAAATCAATACTGGAACCTATTGTTTTGATAATAAAGCGTTATTCGATGCCCTGAAAAAGGTTTCGAATGATAACGTACAAGGCGAGTACTATTTACCGGATGTGATTGAGATTCTCCAATCTGAAGGTGAAATCGTAAGTGCGTACCAAACAAGTGACTTTGATGAGACATTGGGTGTGAACGACCGTGTAGCACTTTCTCAAGCAGAAATCACGATGAAAAAGCGCATCAATGAATACCATATGCGCAATGGTGTAACGATAAAGGATCCGAACAATACGTATATCGATGCCGATGTTATGATTGGCAGAGATACGGTTATCCTTCCGGGTACGGTTCTTACGGGCCGCACCACAATCGGTGAAGACACTATGATCGGACCGAACTCCGAGGTGAAGGATTGTCAGATCGGCGACCGAACAGTCGTGAAGCAATCTGTTGCCCATGACAGCTCGATCGGATCGGATGTTCATATTGGGCCATTTGCTCACATTCGTCCGGCTTCGACCATTGAGGATGAAGTGAAAATTGGTAACTTCGTTGAAATTAAGAAGGCTTCGTTTGGTAAAGCGAGTAAAGCATCTCACTTAAGCTATATTGGAGATGCAGAGGTTGGAAGTGACGTCAACATTGGATGTGGGTCGATCACAGTGAACTATGATGGGAAAAACAAACACCTGACGAAGATTGAAGATGGTGTATTTGTAGGCTGTAATTCAAATCTGGTAGCGCCTGTCAAAGTTGGAAAAGGTGCTTACATTGCTGCCGGTTCTACTATTACTGAGGATGTTCCAGGAGAGTCTCTTTCAATTGCAAGAGCTCGCCAAGTAAATAAAGAAAACTATGTTCAAAATCTAAACCATAAGAAATAATTGGAGGTCCACAATGCCAAACTCTTATATTAATTCCAAATTAAAAATTTTCTCCCTTAATTCAAACTATCATCTTGCAAAGGAAATTGCGGATGAAGTAGGAGTAGAATTAGGGAAATCTTCTGTTAAGCGTTTTAGTGACGGTGAAATCCAGATTAACATTGAAGAAAGTATCCGTGGTTGTGATGTATTCGTCATTCAGTCTACTTGTCAGCCTGTAAACGAAAACCTGATGGAGCTTCTTATTATGGTCGATGCTTTGAAACGGGCATCTGCTAAAACGATTAACATTGTTATGCCTTATTATGGTTATGCCCGTCAAGATCGTAAAGCAAGAGCGCGTGAGCCGATCACGGCTAAATTGGTTGCGAACCTGTTAGAAACTGCCGGTGCTACCCGCGTTATTACGCTGGACCTGCATGCCCCTCAAATTCAAGGTTTCTTTGATATCCTAATTGATCACCTAATGGGTGTTCCGATCCTTGCGGATTACTTTGAAGAAAGAGGATTCAATAATGAAGACCTTGTGATCGTATCCCCGGACCACGGAGGAGTGACAAGAGCCCGTAAGCTTGCGGAACGATTGAAAGCACCGATTGCCATCATTGATAAACGTCGTCCAAAACCGAACGTTGCAGAGGTTATGAACATCGTTGGTAATATTGATGGGAAAATCGCCATCTTGATCGATGATATCATTGATACAGCAGGTACGATCACGCTGGCTGCCAATGCGTTAGTAGAAAACGGAGCGAAAGAAGTCTTTGCTTGCTGTACGCACCCTGTTCTTTCAGGTCCGGCCATCGAGCGCATCGAGAATTCAAATATTAAAGAGTTGGTTGTGACGAACTCCATCCCACTAGGGGAAGAGAAAATGATCGGTAAAGTGAAGTCGTTGTCAGTGGCTCCACTAATCAGTGAAGCCATCATCCGTGTCTATGAACAACAATCTGTCAGCACGCTTTTTGATTAAGAATTAATATTTGTAGTTTGTGCATATGAAGAAGAGCCTGCCCTTTTTGAGGGTCGGGCTCTTCTTTTTGTCATTCTGCCTTATTCCCTCTCTGACAACATTCCCAGAGCACTCTTCCTGTAATGAATTGATTTTTCTATGTTTATTTCAAATCATATTAGGGTAATTACTATATATAGAACTTTAACTAACATAAAAGATTAGGGAAGGTGTTGGATTAGACATGGCAACCGAATTAAAAGCAAATACTAGAAAAGATTTTAAACGATCTTCATTAACCAAGTTGAGACACGAGGGTAACATTCCTGGAGTCGTGTACGGCTACAAAGCAGATAATACACCTATTATGGTAGATGCCATTACGTTTATCAAAACGATTCGCGAAGTAGGAAGAAACGGGATAATTTCTTTAAACGTAGATGGTAATAAACAAAACGTCATTTTAAGTGACTATCAACAGGACCACTTGAAGGATGCTGTTACGCACGTTGATTTTCTTGCTGTGAATATGTCAGAGGAAATTGATGCCGATGTTCGTATCAATCTTGTAGGAGAAGCGCCTGGAGTGAAAGACGGAGGGGTGTTGCAGCAGCCATTACATGAGGTTTCTGTTACTGCTAAACCTAAGGATATCCCAGAATCAATTGAAGTCGATATTGCCGACCTACAAGTCGGAGAAACGGTCACAATCAGTGATATCCGGGACAAATACAGCGTCACTCTTAACGAAGAGGATGATCGTACGATCGCTTCCATTCTTGCTCCTCGACAAGAAGAAGAGATCGACAGTGGCGAAGAGCAGGAAGCTGGTACTCCTGAGAATGAAGAAGGAAGAGAATCAGAGGCCAATGAAGAAAGTGAGTCAACGGAAGAATAAAAATCAATATTTTTTGGCGTAACCTTTTGCAGGTTGCGCTTTTTACGTTATTCTAGAAGTATAAGGTCAGAAGAGGTGTTAGAAATGAAGTTAATCGTTGGACTGGGAAACCCGGGATCACAATATGAGAAAACACGACACAATATCGGGTTTGTTATTATAGATGCTTTAGCAGATCGACTGGGAGTTTCGTTGAATCAGTCAAAGTTTAAAGGCGTATACGGGACGTACCATTATAAAGGTGAAAAAATCATATTATTAAAGCCCCTTACCTATATGAACTTGTCTGGGGAAAGCATCGTCCCCCTGATGGATTATTTTGATATTAAAGAGGAAGATTTGCTTGTCATCTATGATGATTTGGACTTACCAGTAGGGAAATTAAGGCTAAGACAAAAAGGAAGTGCAGGCGGTCATAATGGCATTAAATCGACAATCGCTCACTTAGGATCTCAACACTTTAATCGTCTTCGAGTTGGAATCGACCGTCCTGTCAACGGGATGAGCGTTCCGGATTACGTACTTGGTAAGTTTAATAAGGAAGATCAGGCGGAGCTTGATAAGGCGATCTCTGCCAGTGTCGAAGCATGTGAAACATGGTTTGATAAACCTTTCCTCGAAGTGATGAATAAATTCAATTAAGGGTTTCATATACTGAACTTCCAAGACAAATGAATCATCCTGGTGAAACCATCCATCATTCCTTTTAAGAGTTGAATAACTCCCTTCTATCAGGTTCATACTAACTGTATAAATGTGTATGGAGGGAAATGGTATGGCGATCCATTATCAGTGTCGACATTGTGGTACGAATGTTGGAACACTTTCAAACGTATCTGTTCATTCAGAGCAGCTCGGGATTCATACGCTGTCAGAGGAAGAACGGTTACACATGGTTCAGTATCGAGACAACGGAGATATCCAAGTAAAGACCATCTGTGAAGATTGTCAGGAGAGTCTGGAAAGAAATCCGGACTATCATCAATTAGATCATATCATTCAGTAAGAACGCTTTGGTTGCGAACCAAAGCATTTTTCTGTTTACAACCTGAGATATATAGAAAGATCCGTAGGGGAGGAGCGTACACTTGAAAGGTATTCTAAAACAGGTTCATCAAAGTGAAGAAATCCAGTCCATCATCACTGGAGTGGAAGAACAATTATCAGAACAACTTGTAGCAGGATTGTCAGGCTCATCTCGAACAGCCTATATAGCGGATGTGTATTTACAAACAAAGAAATCCACCATAGTGGTTACCCATAATTTGTTTCAAGCGCAGAAAATCTATGACGATCTCATTCAATTTTTATCCGATGATGAAGTATATTTATATTCTGCCAATGAATTAATCGCAGCGGAATTAAGCGTAGCTAGTCCGGAACTGAGAGCTCAACGAATCGAAGTATTAAACAAGCTATCCCAGAATCATCAAGGTGTCTACATTGTTCCTGTCGCAGGGTTAAGAAAAATCCTTCCTCCGAAATCAATGTGGGAAACGAATCAAATTCGTTTTACAACGGGGGAAGATATCGACTTGGATGAAATGTTAAATCAATTGGTCCAAATGGGTTATCAGCGGACGGGAATGGTCAGTACACCTGGGGAATTCAGCCTTCGGGGAGGAATCGTCGATGTGTTCCCTTTAACGTCCCAAAATCCTGTCCGGATCGAGTTATTTGACACAGAAATTGATTCTATACGCTTATTTTCTGTAGAGGATCAGCGATCGATTGATAAACTGGATTCCATGGAAATAGGTCCTGCAACAGAGGTCTTATTGAAATATGAGAATATCGAAAGACTGATTCGTGAAATTGAAGCTGGACTTTCTTCTAGTTTAAAGAAAGTCAAAGCAGCTGCTGTAAAGGAGAAGTTAACAGAGTACATAGGACATGAGATGGATCAGCTTGAAAATGGCCAGGTCCCCGAGCAGATTTTCAAGTACTTATCGCTGGCATATGAAAATCCTAGTAGTTTGCTAGATTATTTACCTCAGGACGGGGTCATTTTCTTTGACGAATTCAGTCGGGTACAAGAAATGAGTGAGTCTCTTGAGAAAGAGGAAGCCGAGTGGTATACCTCTTTATTACAAGAGGGACAGATCATCCATGACGTACCAGTATCCCATGCCTTTTCCAAGTTGATTAGTACGACGAAGCTTCCAAAGGTGTATTTTTCGTTGTTCCTGCGTCATATTCCCAACACAAGCCCACAGAATATCTTTAATGTTTCCACAAAGCCCATGCAAAATTTCCATGGGCAAATGAATGTGTTGAAGGCTGAATTGGACCGCTGGAAAAAAGGAAAATATACCGTTGTTTTACTAGGCCCCGATGAAGAACGGGTGAAGAAGCTTCAACGGGTGCTGGACGATTATAAAATTGAAATCGCCTTCGTGGAAGATGGAGATAAGCTATTACCCGGAACGATTCAAATGATTAACGGAAGCCTGACGAGCGGATTTGAGCTTCCACTTCAGAAGCTTGCTGTCATTACGGAAGAAGAGCTGTTTAATAAAAGGACCCAAAAGAAGCCAAGAAGACAAAAGCTTTCAAATGCTGAGCGCATCAAAAGTTATTCTGAGCTGAAGGTTGGCGACCATGTTGTTCATGTGAATCACGGGATCGGTAAATTCCTGGGGATTGAAACATTAGAAATCAACGGGGTTCATAAAGATTACCTGCATGTGAAGTATCAGGGGAATGACAAACTCTATGTTCCCGTCGATCAAATTGAGCTCGTTCAAAAATATGTAGCTTCAGAAAATAAGGATCCCAAGCTATACAAATTAGGTGGCAGCGAATGGAAAAAGGTTAAATCGAAGGTACAGTCTTCTGTTCAAGATATAGCCGATGATCTGATCAAACTCTATGCGGAACGTGAAGCGGCAAAAGGCTATGCTTTTTCTCCTGATGGGGATATGCAACGAGAGTTCGAAATAGCCTTCCCTTACGAGGAAACAGACGATCAACTGCGTTCTATTAGTGAGATCAAGCACGACATGGAAAGAGAACGTCCGATGGACCGCTTACTATGTGGAGACGTAGGCTATGGGAAAACAGAGGTGGCCATCCGTGCGGCCTTCAAAGCCATTGCCGATGGAAAGCAGGTCGCCATTCTTGTACCGACCACAATCCTTGCTCAGCAGCATTATGAGACGATTAAAGAGCGTTTTCAGGACTTTCCGGTTGAGATCGGGTTGTTAAGCCGTTTCAGGACACGAAAACAGCAGCAGGAAACGACGAAGGGGCTTAAGAATGGTACGGTTGATATTGTAGTGGGGACTCACCGTCTACTGTCTAAGGATATTCAATATCGTGACATAGGTTTGTTGATCATCGATGAAGAACAGCGATTCGGAGTTACGCATAAAGAAAAAATTAAGCAATTAAAAACAAACATTGATGTATTGACCTTAACGGCTACCCCAATCCCGCGGACGCTCCATATGTCGATGCTTGGAGTAAGGGATCTATCTGTTATTGAAACACCGCCAGAGAATCGCTTCCCTGTTCAGACATATGTGATGGAATACAACGGTGCCTTAATCAAAGAAGCCATTGAAAGAGAAATGGCCCGTAACGGTCAGGTGTATTTCCTCTACAACCGAGTGGAAGATATTGAAAGGAAAGCTGACGAAATCTCCATGCTCGTACCAGATGCGAGAATTGCCTACGCACACGGTCAAATGAGTGAAAACGAGCTGGAAGCGGTTATCTTAAGCTTCCTTGCTGGAGAATACGATGTGTTGGTCACAACGACAATCATTGAAACGGGAGTTGATATCCCGAATGTGAACACATTAATTGTCTTTGATGCCGATCGAATGGGCTTATCTCAGCTCTATCAATTAAGGGGACGGGTAGGACGATCGAACAGGGTGGCCTATGCCTACTTCACCTATCGTAAGGATAAAGTGCTGACGGAAGTCGCCGAAAAACGATTGCAGGCAATAAAAGAATTTACTGAGCTCGGTTCAGGGTTTAAAATTGCCATGCGCGACCTGACGATCCGTGGAGCAGGGAATCTCCTGGGAGCCCAACAGCACGGATTTATTGATTCTGTCGGATTTGATTTGTACTCTCAAATGCTGAAAGAAGCGATCGAGGAACGAAAGGGAGATCTGCCGAAGCAGCCGGAGTCGACCTTTGAAGTGGATATCGAAATTGACGCCTATATTCCGGATGATTATATTAAAGATGGTCATCAGAAGATTGAAATGTATAAACGATTCCGTTCTCTTTCTTCTCTTCCGGAAATCGAAGAGCTGGAAGAAGAGATCCTTGACCGATTCGGGGAGTACCCAAAGGAAGTCGGCTATCTATTCTTAATCTCTGAAATGAAAATATACGCTAAAAATACAAAGCTTGAATCCATTAAGCAGGATAAGAAATCAGTGAACATCTTCATGTCGCCAGAAGGAACGGCACAGATCGATGGTTCCAAGGTCTTTAACTTATGCAATAAACACGGCCGGGCTGTTGGACTAGGAATGGAAGGCTCTAAGCTTAAAATATCCATCAATACCACACGCTTAGAAGCATCCAAGTGGTTTAATATGGCTTATGACATCATTAAGCACTTAGATGAAGCATTGAAAGTAGAAGAAAACGCATAAAATTGATAGCAGCCTCATTCATCAGATGAAAAACGGAAATTCTTACCTTCGTTATAATACTGTAACCAAAATGTAAACGCGCTGATTGTTTTACTTTACTATGATAAGGGTATTAGTATTTATGCAGCTGCCAACAATGGAAAAAGATACCTGCATTAGAATTTTAGTGAAATTACAGAAAAAATAACTGAATGTGTATAGAACTTCTAAGTTGTAAGATACTAAACTCAACAATGGTAAAGTATTCAATAACAAGTTGGTACATTGCCAAATAAAAATCATCTGATGAAAGTGAGGCAACTATAGATGAAAGCAACTGGTATTGTTCGTCGTATTGATGATTTAGGGCGTGTCGTCATTCCGAAAGAAATTCGTAGAACATTAAGGATTCGCGAGGGAGATCCCCTGGAAATCTTCGTTGATCGTGACGGAGAAGTCATCTTAAAGAAATACTCCCCAATCAGTGAACTTGGTGACTTTGCTAAGGAATACGGCGAAGCATTATACGACAGCCTTGGAAGTGCTGTTTTAATTTGCGATCGAGATGCTGTAATCGCAATCTCCGGCGCTTCAAAGAAAGAATATTTAAATAAGAACATCAGTGAACTGGTTGAGAAAGTAATGGATGACCGTACGTCTCTATTACACACTCAACAAGGACAAGCTGAACTTGTCGATGGACACGGTGAGGATCTTGCTTCCTATACGATTGCCCCGATTGTCGCAAATGGTGACCCGATTGGTGCCGTTGCGATCTTCTCGAAGGAACGTACAGTAGGCGAAGTGGAACAAAAGGCAGTAGAAACGGCAGCTGGCTTTTTAGCAAGACAAATGGAGCAATAACCTTAAGGAGTGGCACATAGCCGCTCTTCTTTTTTGTTTTGGGCTGTTAAACGATGCTAGTGGAGAAAACAGACAGCTCTTTATGGTAAAATGACCAGTACATAAATGATTTTTTCTCTGTCTGATCAGACACTTCAGAGCATTGAAAAAGTGGTACAGAAAGGCAGGAAAACTGGTTGAGTAAGAAATACTCCTCCAATCAATTTTTGAAGGGGGCAATGGTATTAACGGTTGCCGCACTAGTGACGAAGATATTAAGTGCTGTATATCGAGTGCCGTTTCAAAATATTGTTGGTGATATTGGTTTTTATATCTATCAGCAGGTGTATCCCTTTTACGGAATTGCCATTGCATTATCCACCTATGGATTCCCTGTGATCATCTCGAAGTTAGTAGCCGAGAAATTAGAATATGAAGATGAAGAAGGGGCGAAGAATATAGTTGTCACCTCCTTCCTGTTTCTATGTCTTGTTGGAATAAGCTGGTTTCTTCTCGTTTACTTTGGTGCGGGGGTCATTGCCGATTGGATGGGAGATCCACTCCTTAAACCGTTGATTCAAGTCATTTCTTTATCCTTTCTATTGTTAGCTCCCCTTTCTGTTATGAGGGGATACTATCAAGGAAGAGAAGATATGGTGCCAACCGCCGTTTCGCAGGTGACGGAGCAGACGATAAGAGTGACGACAATTCTTGTTTTTTCCACGATATTGATATCTCAAGGATATTCCCTGTATATCACAGGGAACGGAGCGCTATTCGGTTCGATAACCGGTGGTCTTGGAGGCTTGCTGGTTTTACTTTTCTTTGTGTCTGCACGGAAGGAGAAGCTGTTTTCACGTAAATCCCTTAGATTGCCAGAAGATTACTTATATATTTGGTCACGATTGTTAAAGAATGGAACCGCCATTTGTGTAAGTGCCATGCTGCTGGTCCTTCTTCAGTTTGTTGATTCCTTGAATGTATATTCCCTCTTAACCTCATCAGGTATGGAAGCGGAAACGGCGAAAACCTGGAAAGGGATTTATGACCGGGGACAACCCTTTGTCCAGCTGGGTACTGTAGTGGCGACCTCCATTTCCCTGACCATTGTCCCATTGGTGACAAGTGCCTATCTGAAACAGAAAGATGATTTAGTGAGGGAGTACAGTCAGCTATCCCTTAAAATTAGCATTACCATCGGATTTGCTGCAACATTGGGAATCATTAATATCATGGTTCCCACCAATACGATGTTATTTGAAAATGCCCTCGGCTCAAAGGTCATAGCCGTTTTTTGTGTATCGATTTTCTTTAGCTGTCTTATTCTTACGTTTGCAGGTATTTTCCAAGGAATCGGAAAAATCTATTTTCCTGCGTTCTGTATTATGATGGGCATTCTTTTAAAATATATCGGCAACGCCTATCTCGTTCCTGTCATGGGGATCATGGGGGCGTCCATCGCGACTGTTGCTTCTTTAACTGTTATTGCCGGAATGATGATCGGGAAGCTAAGAAGGTTATTCCCTATTCGGTTTTTCCCCTTTTCTTTCTACAAAACATTACTTCTTAGCGGTGGATCCATGACCATCGGGTTACAGGTGTTATTGCGGATTTATGATACACTTTTAGACAAAGGAATGCCTGAACGGGAGCTTTCCGTCCTCTTTTCTTTAGGAGGGGTTTGTATCGGTGGCATGATCTTTCTGATCGTATTTTTAAGAGGGAATGTCCTCACAAGAGAAGAAATCAGTTTCTTGCCATTTGGGAGTAAATGGGTTTGGTTGATGAATAAAGCACAACCAATGAATAAAAAGTAGCGAGGAGATCAATATGCATACAATAACAATTGTGGGTTTAGGTGCAGGAGATATCGAACAACTCCCTTTAGGAGTATACCGATTAATAAAGAGTAGCTCTCATCTATATTTACGTACGAAGGAGCATCCAGTCGTAAAGGATTTAACAGCTGAAGGAGTCGAGTTTCAATCCTTCGATGCTGTATATGAAAAGCATGAACAATTCGACCACGTGTATGAAGAAATTGTACGTGAGTTGGTTAGGGAATCTGAACAGCATCCACTCGTCTATGCCGTTCCGGGTCATCCCTTAGTGGCTGAAAAAGCTGTTCAAATGCTTCTTGACCTACAGAAAGAAGGGAAGATCCAGGTGTCGATCGGCGGGGGGCAGAGCTTCATTGATGCTTTGTTCGCTTCAGTCGGAGCGGATCCCATAGATGGCTTTCAGCTATTGGACGGTACCAGCTTAAAGCTTCACGATATACATATGAATCAACAGCTGATTATCGGACAGGTGTATGATGCTTTCGTTGCTTCTGAGGTGAAGATTACCTTGATGGAACTCTATCCGTATGATTATGAAGTGATGCTCGTGACAGCGGCTGGCAGCAAGGAAGAGAAGGTGGAAAGAATCCCGCTGGTGGAACTTGATCGTGTGGCCCACCTCAGTAATGTAACAAGCTTATATGTCCCGGCAGTGAAAGAAATGGAATCTACTTATAAGCAATATACTACATTAAGAGAAATCATTTCGACACTAAGGGGACCTGATGGGTGTCCGTGGGATAAAGAGCAAACTCATCATTCCCTCAAGAAATACTTACTCGAAGAAACGTACGAATTACTGGAAGCCATTGAAGAAGAGGATATTGAGCATATGATTGAAGAACTGGGGGATGTCCTGCTCCAGGTCATGCTTCATGCCCAAATAGGTGAGGATGAAGGAATGTTCACGATGGAGGAAGTGATTGAAAGTCTTGCTTCCAAAATGGTCCGAAGACACCCTCATGTATTCGGTTCGGTTCAAGTAGAAAATACGGAACAAGTGAAAGCGAACTGGGATGAAATCAAGAAGCAAGAAAAGTCGGATGAACATGAACCGATGCTTAAGAACGTTGCCAAAGGAATGCCGGCTCTCATGAAGGCATACGAATACCAGAAAAAAGCCGCAAAAGTAGGATTTGATTGGCCAGAACCACAAGGTGCCTGGGAAAAAGTATGGGAAGAATTAAAGGAATTTGAAAACGAGGTCGAGAATAATAGTGAAAACCATATCAAAAAAGAATTTGGAGATATTTTATTCGCGCTGATCAATGTGGCCAGATTCTATAAGATATTTCCAGAGGAAGCCCTGGCTATGACCAATACTAAATTTTATCGCCGCTTCTCTTATGTGGAAGAGCAGGTTTTGAAAACGGGGAAGAGCTTCGATGAATTTACACTAGAAGAATTAGACCAATTTTGGAACGAAGCCAAAAAGATGAATATCGAATAAGGGGAAATGTATAATGGTATCCATGAGATTAGATAAATTTTTAAAAGTATCAAGACTGATAAAAAGAAGAACGATGGCGAAAGAAATTGCCGATCAGGGCCGTATAACAGTGAATGGACTGCAAGCAAAAGCGAGCTCTAACGTGAAAGTCGGAGACGAATTAAGCGTGAGGTTTGGTCAAAAGATTATGAGGGTAAAGATAGAAAGGCTACTTGAAACGACCAAAAAAGAAGAAGCGAGTGGACTTTATTCCGTTCTTTCAGAAGAAAGAGTTCAAGAAGAAACGGAGTAAGGATTACATAGTCAGAGGTTCTATTTTCCTCCCGAAAACATAAACATAGTTACAAAGCTTGTACTATGGGAATGTGAGGGATGGATATGAATCAATATTATGATGGGAACAAAGATAAAACCACTTTTCAAGAGCATGACGTTATGATGAGAGGCCGCAAGCTTCTTGATATCACGGGTGTTAAACAAGTGGAAAGCTTCGATAATGAAGAGTTTCTCCTCGAAACCGTGATGGGCTTTTTGTCTGTCAGAGGCCAAAATCTTCAAATGAAAAATTTAGACGTGGACAAAGGCATTGTCTCCATTAAAGGAAAGGTGTTTGATCTCGTTTACCTGGATGAACAAAATGGGGAGAAGGCTAAAGGCTTCTTTAGCAAGCTGTTTCGATGACACTCTCAATCCAGTTCTATACCATGCTTTCCATGATCGGTATGGGAGCTTTATTTGGTGCGACATTGGATACTTACAATCGTTTCTTAAACCGGTCAGAAAGAAAACGGTGGCTTGTATTCCTAAACGACATTATGTTTTGGATATTACAAGCCCTGTCTATCTTTTACATTTTATTTGTCGTCAATTTTGGTGAGATTCGATTTTATATTTTCATTGCTTTGCTGTGTGGCTTTGCTGGTTATCAAGCTCTCATCAAGCAGTTTTATCTTGCCTTTTTGGAACGACTGATCTTATTTTTTATCTCCCTTTATAATTTTGCTGTGCAAATGGTGAAAAAATTAATCTATTCACCGATAAAATGGATAATCGTGCTTCTCATTACAATGGTTTTATCTGTAGGAAAAGGGCTCTTATCCGTCATAATCTTCCTTTTAAAGGTGATCTGGAGGGTATTGCATTGGGCGATTAAGCTCGTAACTGCTCCAATATGGTGGATATTAAAGGGTATTTGGAATTTATTGCCGAAAAATCTTACAAAAAGAGTCGAGAAGTTATATAATAAACTGGCAGGGATTTTTAAAGCGTATATCAAAAAAGTATATAGAGTGGTAGAAAAGTTTAACAAGAAACCTAAAGATAAAGAATAGGGCTTACGGCTTTGCCACTCCATATTGTAAAGGAGGTTTGGGAATGAGAAAAAACGTGACACCAATGGAAAATGAATATGTCCGTCATCAGGAGCATATGCATAAATCGTCTTCTAAGAGAAAAAAGCGTTTGGTCCGTCGATTAGCAGTTTTTTTTGTTTTAGTTTTGGCAATTAGTGGATTTTTAGTTTCGACTCTCATTTCCAGAGCCCAAGTTTTAGAAGATAAACGTACTGAAAAAGCACAATTAGAAAAAAAGTTAGAACATCTTAAAGATAAGCAAACCGCGTTGGAAGAAGAGATTGTGAAGCTTAACGACGATGAATATATAGCCAAACTGGCGCGCCGGGATTACTTTTTATCAGATGATGGTGAGATTATTTTCAACATACCTGAACCAGATAAAGAGAAAGAAGAAGAGGTGTCTTATTGACACTCTTTTTTTTAATTGGCTATAATATATAATAAGGTTTATCTTTTATCATTTTAAGGAGGAGCATTTCTTTTATGTCAATCGAAGTAGGCAGCAAGTTACAGGGTAAGGTAACAGGTATTACAAATTTTGGAGCGTTCGTGGAATTATCGGAAGGTTCAACAGGTTTAGTTCACATTAGTGAAGTTGCAGACAACTATGTTAAGGATATTAACGAGCACCTTAAAGTTGGCGACGAAGTAACGGTTAAGGTTATTAATGTTGAGAAAGATGGAAAGATCGGTTTGTCCATCCGAAAAGCGAAAGAGCAACCACAACGCCCGCAGCGCCCTCAGCGTCCTCAACGCCCGCGTAGTAATAATAACAAACAGAACGACACACGCACTAAAGAGAGTTTCGAACAAAAGATGGCACGTTTCTTGAAAGACAGTGAGGATCGTTTATCATCTTTAAAGAAGAATACTGAGTCTCGTCGTGGTGGAAGAGGGGCGAAAAAAGGTTAACTTGCTGTCTATTAACTCATATAGCAGGTTGTGAACGGAAAACAGGCATACTCATTATGATGAGTGTGCCTGTTTTTTTTATATTGTGGAGACAGGAAAATGACATGCCCCCATCGAATTAATATAGTCTTAACTAACTTTATGGAGGCAGCCATTATGAAAAAAGAACAGATAATCGATCATCATGAATCGTTTAAGCTGTGGCTTAATGAATTGAAAAAGATAAATGATAACGAGTGGTTTCAGCCAATGGAGGAAAGCAAATGGTCGATTGCTGCAAATGTTTCTCACATGATCAAATGGGACCAATATTCCTTAGAAGAGCTTCTTCCAAATATTTCAGAAGGAGCGCAGCTGTCTCCCTTTCCGGATTTTCAACGTTTTAATGGAGAAGCTGAAAAATATGCGCATGACGTGGTCAATAAGGAAGCTTTGATTGAAGAGGGTATCAAAACACGCGATTCAATTATAGCTTATGTAAATAGCTTATCAGATGATGATTTACAACTTTCGTTCTCTGTAGGAGATCAAAGCTTTACACTTGAAGAGTTTTTTGAAGATTTTATCGGTCATGATAAACATCACCAGGAGCAAGTTGAAGAAGTGGTGTCTGCCGAAAAAGCCTGATTTGCACATTCATACGAAAAGAACTTGAATATAAAAAAAAGACTATCATAACTGATAGTCTTTTTTTACTATGACCCGTACGGGATTCGAACCCGTGTTACCGCCGTGAAAGGGCGGTGTCTTAACCGCTTGACCAACGGGCCTCAAAATATGGTAGCGGCGGAGGGGATCGAACCCCCGACCTCACGGGTATGAACCGTACGCTCTAGCCAGCTGAGCTACACCGCCATATTGTATGCACCTTTTAGGCACAAAATCTATGATACATAGAAAGAATTATCTTGTCAATATACTCTCGTAAAGAATTTGTCAAAATTCCCTTAAGTCTAGTTGCATAAGCGTTTAAGACGAAAAAAGCAGTAAGGGATAGTGAATGAGACGAGAATATTCTGAATATTTTACCGGAATCCATAGAAAGTCGTCGAAACTTTCTTGGTGTGTATTCCCTCATTTTGACAAAGTTTTAAGCTTGTACCATTTATACTGAACAAAAAAGAAATGGGGAGTGTTTCATACATGGGGAAAGCCGATCAGTCGATCATCGAACCAGTTCAGAACGTGGACATTGAACACACTAGGGTGGAGCTATCCAAGGGAATTAAGTCTATTTATTCGAAGCTTTCGTGGCTATTCGTAGAAAAGGGGATCGCCTTATTCGTTATCGGATTTTTATTGGGGAGAGCGTTAATCCTTTCCCACTTAACGCCGTTTGCATTACCGTTCTTTGCCGCTGTTTACATTATCCGAAGAGAAAAATCTCCCATTGCACTAATCGGATTGCTTGCAGGAGCTCTTACCTTATCTCTTCCTAGTATCAGTTATACGTTTGTCAGTGCGATAATATTCCTATTAGCGTTTCGATTATCACAGAAATATCACAAGAACAATTTGAGAGTCGTCGCTTTTTATGTCTTCTTCACTGTCATGGCAGCGAAGCTTTCATTCGATTATATCCAGCAAGGACAAGCCCTGACGGTTTACAACGGAGTAATGGCTTTGATAGAAGCGAGCCTTGCTTTTCTGTTAACGTATATTTTCATTCAAAGTGTGCCCCTTGTAACCGTTCAGCGTAGAAGGAAGTCGCTGAAAACAGAAGAAGTGGTCAGTCTGATCATTCTATTAGCATCTATTATGACAGGTACGATCGGATGGTCTGTATATAATCTGTCTGTGGAACATGTGTTATCAAGATACTTAGTGCTGCTGTTTTCCTTTATAGCAGGGGCTACAGTGGGCTCCACAGTAGGGGTTGTCACTGGGCTTGTTTTCAGTTTAGCGAACGTTTCCAGCTTTTATCAAATGAGCTTGCTTGCTTTCTCGGGGCTTCTGGGCGGACTTATGAAAGAAGGAAAGAAATTCGGAGCAGCAATCGGTTTGTTAATCGCTACTTTACTAATGGGGATGTACGGAGAAACAGATACGGTCATAACGAAAACCTTATATGAATCGGGGGTAGCGATTTTACTCTTATTTTTAACCCCTCAAAGTTTAACGTCTAAAATTGCCAAGCATATTCCTGGGACTGCCGAATACCAGCAGGAACAACAGGGATACATGCGAAGGGTGAGAGATGTGACCGCTAACAGGGTCACGCAGTTTTCCTCGGTGTTTCAAGCTTTGTCCAATAGTTTTCAACAAATAGAAGACCGATTTGAAGAGGAGGAAGATAAAGAGTTCGATTATTTCTTAAGCAATGTGACAGAGAAAACGTGTCAAACCTGTTTTAAGAAAGATCAATGCTGGGCTCGGAATTTTGATAAAACCTATAATCTGATGAAAGATGTGATGACCGAGTATGATCAGGGACGTGTCCCCTTGTCACAAAAACTTGCTAGAGAAGTAGAGAAGCATTGTACGAGAGAGAAAAAGCTGAAAGAGACGATTTATCAGGAGTTGACCTTCTATCAAGCCAATTTAAAATTAAAGAAGCAGGTCCAGGAAAGCAGGAAGCTGGTCGCTGATCAATTACTGGGAGTATCCGAGGTAATGGGGAACTTCGCAAAAGAAATTCAAAGAGAGAGGGAGAATCATCATATTCAGGAAGAACAAATCTTATCGAGTATCGGAGAGTTTGGAATCGAGATTGAAAGCATTGAAATCTATAACCTGGAACAGGGGAATGTTGATATAGATATGACCATGCCTTATTGCGGGGGACATGGAGAGGGTGAAAAGCTGATTGCCCCGATGTTATCGGATATTTTAGGTGAAAATATCATTGTTCAAAAGGAGGAGTGTGCTCAATTTCCGAACGGTCAATGTCATGTGACCTTCCAATCTGCCAAGAAATTTGTAGTGGATACCGGAGCTTCTCATGCAGCGAAAGGGGGAGGGCTGGTATCAGGAGACAGCTACTCGATGATTGAATTAGGAAGGGGGAAATATGCTGTTGCGATTAGTGACGGAATGGGAAATGGAGAACGGGCTCACTATGAAAGTAATGAAACCCTGAGACTTTTGAAAAAAATACTGGAATCCGGGATTGAAGAACAGGTGGCGATCAAATCCATCAACTCGATTCTATCTCTAAGAACGAATGATGAAATTTTCTCTACATTGGATTTAGCCATGATCGATCTGCAGAATGCGTCATCGAGGTTCTTGAAAATCGGTTCAACCCCGAGTTTCATTAAGCGGGGAGATAAAATCATAAAGGTAGAGGCAAGCAATTTACCAATGGGGATGCTTCAGCAGGATTTCGATGTGGATGTCGTGTCTGAGCAGTTAAAAGCAGGAGACCTTCTCATTATGATGAGTGATGGCGCCTTTGAAGGCCCGAAACATGTAGAAAATTATGACCTCTGGATGAAGAGGAAAATAAAGGAACTTGAAACCGAGGAACCACAAGAAGTGGCCGATATTCTAATGGAGGAAGTGATCAGGTCGAGCTCCGGATTAATAGAAGACGATATGACAATTGTGGTTTCGAAAATCAAACATAATATACCGAAATGGTCCTCTATCCCTGTGCAAAAACCGAAAACGAAAGATAAAAAAAGGATTTCGTAGGACGAATATTTCCCTTGAAAAATAGTTAACTAGAGTATAATTTCCTCCTCACTCGGCGAAGATGATAACAACTTTAGAATGAGGAGGGGAGTCTGATGAAGCCAGGTACACTTCGTCAAATTCTATTAATTACGGATGGTTGTTCGAATCAAGGGGAAGATCCAATTGCGATGGCGGCCCTTGCGAAGGAGCAAGGAATTTCAGTTAACGTAATTGGTGTCATGGATAATGATGTGATAGATGATAACGGAATGCAGGAAATTGAAGGAATTGCTCTATCAGGGGGTGGAGTAAGTCAGATTGTATATGCTCAACAACTTTCTCAAACCGTGCAAATGGTTACACGTAAAGCGATGACACAAACCTTGCAGGGGGTTGTGAATAAAGAGCTGAAACAAATCCTCGGTAAATCCGCATCCATGGAGGAGCTTCCTCCAGAACAACGTGGAGAGGTCATGGAGGTTGTCGACGAATTAGGGGAGTCAGTTGATATGGAAGTGTTGATTCTTGTCGATACGTCTGCAAGTATGAAACATAAGCTTCCCACGGTTAAGGAAGCTCTATTAGACCTTTCATTAAGCCTGAATGCTAGAATGGGTGATAATAAATTTTCCGTCTTTGTATTTCCCGGGAAACGACAAGATGTCGAAAAATTGCTAGATTGGACACCGAAACTTGAAACATTAACGAGTATATTCTCTAAATTGTCTCCAGGTGGAATTACTCCAACAGGTCCAGCGATCTCAGAAGCTATCACACACTTTAAGAAAAAACGTTCATTAAGGGGATTGCTCACTCGTGGCGATGATGAACAATACTTCGAAGAAACCATTTGATTTTCCCCCTGGAACAGTTATAAGAGGAAAGTGGTATAAGCACATCTACACCATTGTAAAAGAATTAGGGTATGGTGCGAACGGTATTGTGTACCTTGTACAAGGATCGTCAGGATACCAGGCATTAAAGATGAGTGACAGTAATGTATCTATTACCTCTGAAGTCAATGTTTTAAAGTCTTTCTCAAAGGTCCAAGGTGCTCCCCTTGGGCCAAAGCTTCTTGATGTGGACGATTGGGAGTATCGGGGACAGAAAATACATTATTACGTGATGGAATATATTCAAGGTACTGACTTGCTGTCATTTGTTCAATCGAAAGGATTTTCGTGGGCAGGTGTACTCATTGCTCAACTCCTGACAGACCTAGAGCGAATTCATAAGGAAGGGTGGGTCTTTGGGGATTTAAAACCTGAAAACTTGATCGTCACAGGCCCTCCTTACCGAATTCGCTGTATTGATGTTGGGGGAACGACTATCAATGGACGGGCAATCAAAGAGTTTACGGAGTTTTTTGATAGAGGATATTGGGTAGGAGGTTCACGGAGAGCGGAACCTTCATATGATCTTTTCTCTGTAGGTATGATCCTCATTAATTTAGCCTACCCTGGGCGTTTCACCAAGTCAGGAAACGGGAATATGCAACAATTAAGGGAAGCGATAGGTTCCAAAGATCAATTGAAGAAGTTTGAAGGGTCGATTCTGGATGCGTTGGAAGGAAAATTTCAATCTGCAAGTGATATGAGAGTCAGCCTCCTGAATGGACTTTCTCACTCTCAACCAGTACAGCAGCCCAAACCGAAACCTAAAGTCAAAAGACCTGTTCCAACAAATTCTCATGTAAGTTCATCACCTTCGCATACAAGCAGATATCAAAATCACCGAAATAAAAAGTCAAGTCACTTTCTTGAGACTGTGCTCGTGGTGATGATTGTTTCGTTATTATATGTTTTGTATATTTATGGAGAATTGATGTAGCTTAAGAGTGTGAGATTTCAGCAGATATTGATACAATGGGGAAAATGGTTTTAGGAAGAGGAAGCGTTATGTTAGAACATACTACAAAAGAGTTTATTCACGATCATGGGCTTATTGAAGAGGGAGATCGAATTGTTGTGGCTGTGTCTGGAGGCCCTGATTCCTTAGCGCTTCTCCATTTTCTCGATGCGAACCGTAATGAGTGGGGAGTAGAAGTGATCGCTGCTCATCTTGATCATATGTTTCGAGGAGAAGAGTCCTATCAAGAGCTTTTGTTCGTAGAAGGATTCTGCAGAAGTCGACACATCCCTTTTTACGGTGAACGAATGGATGTGTCAACTGAAATGGAGAAGATGAATGGAAGCCTACAGGAAAAGGCCCGACACATTCGTTATGAATTCTTGGGGAATGTAATGGAAGATGTATCAGCTACCAAATTGGCCCTCGGTCACCATGGGGATGATCAGGTAGAAACCATCTTAATGAAGATGACAAGGGGAGCGTCGGGAGCCGGCAGAGCGGGAATTCCATTCAAGCGCCCTTTTTCTACAGGAGAGATAATCCGGCCCTTCCTCTCGATCACCAAGAAGGAAATCGAAGGCTATTGTGAGAGATACGACCTTTCTCCGAGGAGGGATCCCAGCAATCAGAAGGAAGATTATACGAGGAACCGATTCCGAAAAAAGGTTCTGCCGTTCTTAAAGAATGAAAACCCTCATGTTCATCTTCAATTCCAACGATTTAGTGAAGAATTGGAAGAAGATGAGGCATTTTTAGAGGAATTAACAAGGAATAAGTTGAATAAGGTATGGAATAACACTGGAGATTTCTCATCTTTAAATATCGAAGGTTTTCTTGCAATGGCTCAGCCTTTACAAAGAAGAGGGATTAATCTAATATTAAACTATCTTTACAAACTTAGACCATCTTCCTTATCGTCTATACATATTTACGATGTATTGGGTATATTAAAAGGAAAAACGCCTAATGCCAGCCTGGATTTACCGAAAGGGCTTAAGGTAACAAGGGCGTATCATACATGTTATTTTCACTTTGGAGAATTAGCGTTAACCGAATCTCCTTATTGTTACGGGATACAGGTGAATGAAACGCTTGAACTTAAAGGTGGATATCAGTTCCGTCTCCATTGTTCTTCCTCGTTAGCAGAGGATCTTACCGGCGATAGGATCTACCTGGATCCGGACGAGGTCACTCTACCTTTATATGTGCGTACGAGAAAGAGCGGAGATCGAATGAAAGTGAAGGGTTTGGAAGGCTCAAAGAAGCTTAAGACACTCTTTATTGACGAAAAAGTTCCTGTACACCTCCGTGACGGATGGCCTATTGTAGTGGACGCAGATAATCACATACTTTGGGTACCGGGAATGAAAAAGTCTATTTACGATTTGGGAGAAGAGCAAGAAAATAGTTTAGTACTACAATTTAAGAGCAATCATCTTCTAGGAGGCAGTTGAACATTGTTAAATCAAGATATTGAGAAAGTGTTAATTTCAGAAGAAGAACTTCAAGAAAAGATTAAAGCATTAGGTGCACAATTAACAGAGGAGTATCAAGATCGATTTCCTTTGGCAATTGGAGTTTTAAAAGGCGCGATGCCATTCATGGCGGACCTTTGTAAACGTATGGATACACATATGGAAATGGACTTCATGGATGTATCCAGCTACGGAAACTCTACTGTCTCTTCAGGAGAAGTAAAGATTGTGAAAGATTTAGACACGAAAGTGGAAGGACGGGATATCCTGATCATTGAAGATATTATCGACAGTGGTTTAACACTAAGCTACTTAGTGGAACTATTCCGTTATCGCAAAGCAAAATCCATCAGCATTGTCACGCTTCTTGACAAGCCATCTGGACGCAAAGCAGATATCAAAGCGGACTATGTAGGCTTTATTGTTCCTGACGAATTCGTTGTCGGGTATGGCCTGGATTACGCAGAAAGATACCGTAATCTACCGTATATCGGTGTTTTAAAACCAAGAGTGTATACAACAGGAGAATAAGTATATTCTAAAGAGGAATCTTGTAAGTGCAATTTGTTGTAATGCCATGATTTTCTATGATACTATTTTACTTAGTTTGTTTACCCGTGGGAGGAGGTAAGGGATGAACCGGATCTTTCGAAACACCATATTCTATTTACTAGTCTTTTTAGTGATTATAGGTGTGGTGAGTTATTTCAGTAATAACAACGAGCCAACCAAAAATATCGAGTACAGTACGTTTATTAATAACCTTGAAGAGGGAGACGTTTCTTCTTTTTCAATTCAGCCTGGCAGAGGCGTTTATGAAGTGAAAGGACAGATGGAAGGGGCTAAAGAAGGAGAGTACTTCTTAACCTATGTCCTTACCACAGATGGAAAGTTAATGGAGAAGATCAATACGGCAGCATCAGAGCAAGGAATTGATGTGGAAGTATTACAAGCCAAAGAAACAAGCGGCTGGGTATCTTTCTTTACGACGATCATTCCATTTGTCATTATCTTTATTCTGTTCTTCTTCTTACTTAACCAAGCTCAAGGCGGCGGCAGCCGTGTCATGAACTTTGGGAAAAGTAAAGCAAAGCTATACAGCGAAGAGAAGAAGAAAGTCCGCTTTAAAGATGTAGCGGGAGCAGATGAAGAGAAGCAAGAACTTGTAGAGGTAGTGGAATTCTTAAAGGATCCACGCAAATTCTCTGAAGTGGGTGCCCGTATTCCAAAGGGTGTCCTTCTAGTGGGACCTCCAGGTACAGGTAAAACCTTACTTGCGCGAGCAGTGGCTGGAGAAGCAGGAGTTCCTTTCTTCTCAATCAGTGGTTCCGACTTCGTTGAAATGTTTGTCGGTGTCGGAGCATCTCGTGTACGTGATTTATTCGAAAATGCAAAGAAGAATGCACCTTGTATCATTTTCATTGATGAAATTGATGCAGTCGGTCGTCAACGTGGAGCAGGTTTAGGTGGAGGTCACGATGAGCGTGAACAAACCCTTAACCAGTTACTAGTCGAAATGGATGGTTTTGGCGCTAACGAAGGTATCATCATCGTCGCTGCAACAAACCGACCAGACATTCTGGATCCTGCATTGTTACGTCCAGGTCGTTTCGACCGTCAGATTACAGTTGATCGTCCTGACCTTAAAGGACGTGAAGCGGTTCTTAAAGTTCATGCACATAATAAACCGCTTGATGAATCTGTCGATTTAAAAGCAATTGCCATGAGAACACCAGGTTTCTCTGGAGCTGATTTAGAAAACCTTCTAAACGAAGCAGCACTTGTGGCAGCCCGTGAGGATAAGAAGAAAATCGATATGCGCGATATTGATGAAGCAACAGACCGTGTCATTGCCGGTCCTGCGAAGAAGAGCCGCGTCATATCTGAAAAAGAACGTAAAATCGTGGCATTCCACGAAGCGGGTCATACCGTTATTGGATTAGTCCTTGATGAAGCAGATATGGTACATAAGGTGACCATCGTTCCTCGTGGGCAAGCAGGCGGATATGCCGTTATGCTTCCGAAAGAAGATCGTTACTTTATGACGAAGCCTGAGCTTCTTGATAAGATTACCGGTTTACTTGGTGGTCGTGTAGCAGAGGAAATCATCTTCGGTGATGTCTCAACTGGTGCCCATAATGACTTCCAACGTGCAACTGGAATTGCCCGTAAAATGGTCACTGAATATGGTATGAGTGATAAGCTTGGACCGCTTCAGTTTGGTCAATCTCAAGGCGGTCAAGTGTTCTTGGGACGCGACATCAATAGTGAGCAAAATTATTCAGATGCCATCGCTTACGAAATCGACTTAGAAATGCAGCGTCTAATTAAAGAAAGCTATGAGAGAGCGAAGCGAATTCTTACTGAAAATCGCGACAAGCTTGAACTCATTGCGAAAACATTATTAGACATTGAAACATTGGATGCAGCGCAAATCAAGCATTTAATGGATCATGGTAAATTACCGGAACGTACGTATGAATCCGATCAGGATAACAGCGACGTGAAAGTAAATATCCAAAAGAAAAATGAAGAAACGGTGATCGAGGAAGATACAGCTTCAAAAGAAGACGATTCTAACTCTGATCGTACGTAAATAGAGGGGATGCATCCAGTAATGGGTGCATCCTTTTTGTTGTGGTAGATTGGCTTCCACTGCAGGACGATTCATGATTGGTTAATATGTTGTTTTGGAAAGGATTGTAAAACGGCTGGATTATTTCCTGTTTCGGCCGGATTTTCGATTAAAACGGCCGGATTATGGCGTAAAATGGCCGGATTTTCTCAACGAGTAACCCGAAACAGCACCTTATGGCAGAGTTTTTCTTGGATTTCATCACCCAAAATCGGATTATATGCTCAATATGCGTGTTTGCTACAAGATAATGCTCTAAAATGCAAAATACAGAATATTTAACCGTAACTAGATGGAGCTAGCGAATCCCCCTGCTAAACATATTCGCCTTATGCTTGTCGGGTCTAACCAAGCCGGTTCCGCTTTTGTCTCATCTAGCTCCACCGGCTAGCCCCTCGAGGTCATAAGATAAATGGTCCAAGAAGGCAAAGAACGCCTTCCCGGCCCATTCATCTTATGCTTGTCGGGTCTGACCAAGCCGGTTCCGCTTTTGTACCTATTCTAAATAAATTATGGTATGATGTTGGCAGTGTGAAAACAATTGGCTTAGTAGGTGAGGATATTGATTTTTGTAATGGATGTAGGGAATACCAATATTGTATTTGGTGTATATGAAAATGACCATTTAAAATATCATTGGAGAGCTGAAACGAATCGACATAAAACGGAAGATGAGTTTGGGATGCTTGTGAAGAATCTGTTCGAGCATGTGAAGCTGACGTTTGACGAGATTGACGGAATCATTATTTCCTCAGTTGTTCCTCCAATTATGTTTAGTTTGGAACGTATGTGTGAGAAATATTTTAATATTACTCCGCTCGTCGTTGGGCCTGGTATTAAAACCGGTTTAAATATCAAGTATGAAAATCCAAGGGAAGTCGGAGCGGATCGAATTGTAAATGCTGTCGCTGGTATTCATGAATACGGTGGTCCTCTCATTATTGTTGATTTCGGTACAGCGACGACGTATTGCTATATCAATGAGGAAAGACAATATATGGGTGGAGCGATTGCACCTGGAATAGGTATTTCAACGGAAGCCCTGTACTCAAAGGCGGCTAAATTGCCAAGGATCGAAATTGCCCGTCCTGAACATATTATTGGAAAGAATACCGTAACGGCTATGCAAGCAGGTATTCTCTATGGATATGTTGGACAAGTAGAAGGTATCGTTCAAAGAATGAAAGCACAAAGTAAGAAGGAACCAACGGTCATAGCAACTGGAGGATTAGCGACATTGATTTCTAAAGAATCCAACAGCATTGACGTAGTAGATCCTTTCCTGACATTAAATGGATTAAAATTAATCTACAAGAGAAACATGAACTAAAGTGAAAGGAGCTTCAACCCATGAGCGACTATTTAGTAAAAGCGTTAGCCTATAATGGCCAGGTACGTGCTTATGCAGTGAAAAGCACGGATACAGTAGGAGAAGCACAAAGAAGACATGGAACATGGCCAACTGCATCAGCAGCATTAGGCAGAAGCATTAGTGCCGGAGTCATGATGGGGGCTATGCTTAAAGGAGACAATAAATTAACGATCAAAGTGGAAGGTGGAGGCCCGATCGGCGCCATTCTTGTGGACAGTAATGCAAAAGGAGAGGTCAGGGGATATGTGACCAACCCACATGTACACTTTGATTTAAACGAGCACGGGAAGCTTGATGTCCGTCGTGCTGTAGGTACAACAGGAACATTATCGATTGTAAAAGATATAGGCATGAGAGATCATTTCTCTGGTCAGGTTCCGATTGTTTCAGGAGAACTTGGAGAAGACTTCACATATTATTTCGTCACTTCTGAACAGGTACCTTCTTCTGTAGGGGTTGGTGTGTTAGTGAACCCTGATAATTCGATCCTTGCAGCAGGCGGGTTCATTCTGCAGCTTATGCCGGGAACGGATGAAGAAACGATTACGAAGATTGAAGAGCGCTTAGCAAAAATCCCTCCAATCTCGAAGTTAATCGAAAAGGGCCTCACCCCTGAAGAGGTATTAGAAGAAGTACTTGGAAAAGGGGAAGTCAAAGTACTTGAAACGCTTCCTGTGGCATTTAAATGTCAGTGCAATAAAGAACGTTTTTCAAATGCCATCATCAGCTTAGGGGAGCAAGAAATTCAAGAAATGATCGATGAAGATGGAAGTGCAGAAGCAAGCTGTCACTTCTGTAACGAAACCTATGTATTTTCTAAAGAAGAATTAGAAGAACTGAAAGCAAACGCTAAGCAGTAAATCATATCCAGGGAGAATGGGAGAAATGAGAATTAAACGGTCTGTACTCATGGTTTTGGTTGGGGTACTACTTGTCACAAACATCATTACACTCGTGTGGGATCGCTCTTCCGGGGCGAGTGGAACTCCTGAAGTAGTGGCAACGGTTGGTGGAGAGTCAGTAACCCGGGAGGACTGGTTGTATTCCCTTGAGCAAAAACATGGTAAGGAAGAGCTAAAGGCCCTGATCAATCAGCAAGTGATCGACCATTTAGCGAAGAAATATGATATCTCCGTTTCGGAAAAAGAAGTAGAGCAGGAATACTATCTCATACAGTCTGTTTATAATGCTTACGATGAAGAAAATCTTGAAGATGAAGATTCACTAAAGGCTCAAATCAGATCTGAATTATTATTAGAGGAGCTCCTCACTAAGGATGTCCAAGTACCTGAAAAAGAGTTAAAGAGCTTTTATAATCAAAACGAGCATCTGTATTCTATTTCTAAAATGTATAAGCTGAAGCAGTTGAAGGTGGCTGATCAATCAGAAGCAGCTCAAGCATTGGAAGAACTCGAAGCTGGCTCGGACTTTGAAGCATTAGCCATGGAGCGTTCAATCGATGAGCAAAGTGCTCATTTAGGGGGGGACATCGGGTATGTTCCTCTGGATGGAGATTTCCTATCTTCAGAAGCCTCAGAAGAAATAGAGCCTCTCTCACCAGGTGAATGGACAAAACCGGTTCGAGAGGATTCAGAGTACGTTATTTATTATGTAGACGATGTTTTGAAAGAAAGACATTTTTCATTCAAAGACGTAAAATCTCAAATTCGGAGACAAATTGCTTTAGAGCAAGTAGAGACACCACTGCAGCCCGAGTCCTTTTGGGAAGAGGTTGAAGTGGACTGGTTTTACGGAAAACAGAATTAGAGGGGGCTGGCCTTTTAAAGGTCAGCTTCTTTTTACATAGAGAAAAGCTTTTTAACGTAACATAGGATAAATGAAATGTGCATACATATAACCTAGGGTGGAGGTAATTTGGCCAGGTCCTACAAGCATTTGGAAAGCTCGAGGGATTAACCGGGAAGTTGAATAATACACCTATCCAATATGCACAACACTTACCCCGATCCAGGCCCTTTAGAGTGAACAGGGCCAACCCCCGCTTATACTTATTAATTGACAAATATATTGAATATTGTTACATTTTTATAAAACCAACAAATTTACTTGGGATTAGGAGTGATGGATGAATGGTAAGAGTAGCCAATTCAATTTCGGAATTAATAGGTCAGACTCCAGTGGTGAAACTGAATCGATTAGTAGATGAAAATAGTGCGGATGTTTACTTGAAATTAGAATATATGAACCCGGGCAGCTCTGTAAAAGATCGTATCGCATTGGCGATGATTGAAGCAGGTGAAGCCGCAGGTACGATTAAACCTGGGGATACGATTGTTGAGCCGACGAGTGGGAACACGGGTATCGGTTTAGCGATGGTGGCTGCGGCAAAAGGGTACCGTGCCCTACTTGTCATGCCTGACACAATGAGTATGGAGCGACGCAACCTGTTACGTGCTTACGGCGCAGAATTAGTATTAACGCCAGGAGCAGAAGGTATGGGAGGGGCCATTCGCAAAGCTGAAGAGTTATCGAAAGAAAAAGGCTATTTCATGCCGCAGCAATTTAAAAATACAGCCAATCCGAAAGTGCATCGGGAAACAACCGGACCTGAGATCGTCGAGCAAATGGGCGATCAGCTGGATGCCTTCATTGCCGGGATTGGAACAGGTGGTACGATTACAGGTGTGGGGGAAGTGCTGAAGAAGCATTATCCATCCATTGATCTGTATGCGGTGGAGCCGTCAGATTCGCCTGTATTATCAGGGGGTAAACCTGGTCCTCATAAAATCCAAGGAATCGGTGCTGGATTTATCCCTGAGATCTTAGATACGAGTGTATATAATCATGTTATTCAAGTTGAAAAAGATTCGGCCTTCGACTATGCAAGGAGAGCTGCTAAAGAAGAGGGGATCCTGGGCGGGATTTCTTCTGGAGCAGCCATCTATGCAGCCATTGAAGTGGCGAAAAAGTTAGGAAAGGGTAAGAAAGTACTGGCAATCATCCCTAGTAATGGAGAACGCTATTTAAGTACTCCTCTTTACCAATTTGATGAAGAATAATAAAGATGTGTCGGATCCTGAAGTGAAATCTTCAGGATCCGTTTTTTTTTGATCTGTTAGAAGATTAATAGTAAAAGCACCTTCAAAATCCATCATCCCATTACATAATTTCAAGTTTTTAACGATGAAACCTTCCCAAAGTTCATGTATCATGAAAATAGATAAAGATTAGGAGTGTGAGGGGTCAGTGCAGCACCTATATTTTCATAAAAACCATTCAACCAAAGAACAATTTTTTGCAGCATACGAACAACTTAGTCAACATCAGCCACATCATATTTTGTTAGAAAGTGGACGGGGTGGACGATATAGCGTTGCTGGACTACAACCTGATGTAATTTTACAAAGTGTCCCTGATGGGTTGCTCATACAAAGCTCTTCCGGAGTTGAAACGATAAATGGAGATCCGTTGATTTTGTTGGAAAGGTGGATGAATCCCCTTCGGACGAAAAGAAGAGAGGATCTCCCTGATTTCCAAGGGGGCGTGATCGGGTTCCTTAGTTATGATTATGCAAGAAAGATTGAGAGGCTCCCCGCTTTGGGGCGTGATGACCTGGAGATTCCGGACCTTTATTTCTACTACCTGGAGGAATGGGTAGTCTTCGATCATCAGGAAAATATTTTGTGGACGATGATTCTTTCCGATAAAGAACCGGAATCGGCTGAGAAGAATCTTGCCAAATGGACATCCATTTGGACAGAAGCCCTGTCCCCGATTAATGAGGATGCAGAAGATCCTGTACATCATGAGACGGCGAGCATTGAGGTATCCATGGATGAGGAAGAATTCTCAGTGGCCGTAAAACAAATTCAATCCTATATATCTCAAGGTGATGTTTTTCAGGTGAATTTATCTGTCCGACAATCTCAAGAGTTGAAGGCTAAGCCCTACACGGTATATAAAATGCTTCGGGAATTAAACCCCTCCCCTTACATGAGTTATATTCAAAGCCCGGACTTTCAGATTGTCTCAGGATCACCGGAATTACTAGTAAAGAAAAAAGGAACGGAAGTAAGCACAAGACCAATTGCAGGCACACGCTCGCGTGGAAAAGATGCTGAAGAGGATGAGAAACTTGCTTTTGAGCTGATCAACAACGAAAAAGAAAGAGCAGAGCATGTGATGCTTGTGGACCTGGAACGAAATGACCTGGGCAGGGTGTGCCAATACGGGACAGTTGAAGTGAATGAGTTCATGGTCATCGAAAAATACTCCCACGTCATGCACATCGTTTCGAATGTAAGAGGAACACTAGATGAAACCAAAACGGGAGCGGATTTAATTCGATCTGTTTTTCCTGGTGGAACCATTACGGGAGCTCCTAAAGTGAGAACGATGGAGATCATTGAAGAGCTAGAACCGGTCAGAAGAGGGATTTACACAGGGTCCATTGGCTGGATTGGCGTCAATGGTGATATGGAATTGAATATCGTCATTCGGACGATGCTTGTGAAAGATGGAAAAGCGCATATTCAAGCGGGTGCGGGAGTCGTAATTGATTCTAACCCTAAGTATGAATATAAAGAATCCTTGAAGAAAGCGAAAGCCCTTTGGGTAGCGAAAGCCCGGGCGGAAGGAGAAACCCTATGATTCTCATGGTTGATAACTACGATTCATTCACCTATAATCTTGTGCAATTTTTAGGAGAGTTAGGGGAAGAGCTGGTCGTGAAACGAAATGACGAGATCACATTAGATGAGATTGAGGCATTGTCTCCCGATTACCTGATGATTTCTCCGGGACCGTGCAGTCCAAATGAAGCGGGTGTGAGCCTCGAGGCGATCCGGGCCTTTGCCGGAAAGATTCCGATTTTCGGCGTTTGCCTGGGTCACCAATCGATTGCCCAGGTTTTCGGAGGGGATGTTGTTCGTGCTGAACGGTTAATGCACGGAAAAGTCTCACCGATGATCCATGACGGGAAAACCATTTTCAAAGACATGCCCAATCCTTTCAAGGCAACAAGATACCATTCCCTGATCGTTAAAAGAGAAACCCTTCCTGAATGCTTTGACATTTCAGCCGAAACGGAAGAAGGGGAGATTATGGGGATCCGTCATAAACAGCTGCCGATCGAAGGGGTGCAGTTCCATCCCGAATCCATCATGACGGAACAAGGGAAACAGCTGCTCCTTAACTTTTTAACGACCTATAAAAAAATCGAGATGGTTTTATAAATGTACTTATATCTTAATGGAGAAATCGTTCATGCATCAGAGGCGGTCATTTCCCCATTCGATCACGGGTATTTATATGGATTGGGCGTGTTTGAGACCTTTCGGACGTATGAGGGTCATCCTTTTTTGCTAAAGGATCATTTGAAGAGGCTTTCTCATGGATTAAAGGAATTGAATATTGCAGCAGACCTGGATGAAGAGAAGATCAGGAATGCAATAACAACCCTTTTAGATAAAAATGGCTTGAAGGATGCATATTGCCGGTTCAACATCTCCGGTGGGGCTGGGGAGATAGGTTTACAAACGACCCCTTATGAGGATGCGACGGTGATCCTTTTTCAAAAGGAATTGCCTCCTTCTCTGCCATTAAAAGAAAAAGAAGGTGTGCTGCTTCAGTTAAGAAGAAACACACCGGAGACAGGGGAACGTTTGAAATCCCATCATTACCTGAACAATATGGCGGCAAAACGGGAAATTGGACCATCTCCTCACCGGGAAGGGATATTCCTTACAAAGGAAGGCTATCTGTGTGAAGGGATAACCTCCAATCTTTTCTGGGTAAAAAATGCAGAATTGTATACACCAGCTGTAGGGACCGGGCTCTTAAACGGGATAACGCGTCAGTTCATCCTTGCCCTGGCGGATCGAATGCAGATGCCGGTCCGGGAAGGGATGTTCGGGAAAGAGCAATTACTGAATGCCCATGAGGTTTTCTTTACGAATTCTGTGCAAGAGATCATACCGGTAAACAGAATCGACTCTGTGAATTTCCCCGGCCGAAATGGAGAGTATTCAAGGTTGCTTCATGATCAGTACAGCAAGTATACAGGACAGTTGAATTCAATTGAGGAATTATAGCAGGGGGAGTCGTGCAATGAAATGCGGGAAATACGAACTTAATTTTTCAGAGAAAACCCTTATTATGGGGATTTTAAATATCACACCTGATTCATTCTCGGACGGTGGTTCGTTCAATGAATTGGACCGGGCTGTAGAGCGTGCGAAAGAAATGGTAGAGATGGGTGCGGATATTATAGATATAGGGGGAGAGTCCACTCGGCCAGGGCACCAAATCGTAGCGGCTGAAGAAGAAATTTCTAGGGTCGTGCCGATTATAGAGGCGATCTCCCGGGAAGTGAACGTACCAATATCCATCGACACGTATAAGGCAGCGACGGCACGAAAAGCGCTGGAAGCAGGTGCAAGCATCATTAACGATGTATGGGGCGCGAAAAAGGATCCTGAAATGGCCCAAGTAGCGGCGGAAACGGGAGCCCCGATTATTCTCATGCATAACCGGGATAACCAGGATTACAGCCACTTCGTTCGGGATGCGTTACAAGATCTGCAGGAAAGCATCTTCCTAGTGAAAGAAGCAGGGGTGAAAGACGATCAAATCATCCTGGATCCTGGAATCGGGTTTGCAAAAACAGTACAATTAAACATAGAGATGATGAGACACTTGGATGTTCTTGTTTCACTAGGATATCCTGTGCTCCTGGGGACGTCACGGAAGTCTATCATTGGGCATGTTCTTGATCTGCCCGTAGAGGAACGGATGGAAGGCACGGGAGCGACGGTATGCTACGGGATTCAAAAAGGCTGCCACATCGTGAGGGTTCATGATGTAAAAGAAATGGCACGCATGGCGAAGATGATGGATGCCCTCGTTGGAAAGGAGAAAATGTATGGATAAGATCCTATTGAACGAAATGGAGTTCTACGGCTATCATGGTGTGTTTCAAGAAGAGAACAAACTTGGACAACGTTTTCGTGTTAGTGTAGAGTTGCATTTAGATTTAAGGAAGTCCGGTCAAAGTGATCAGCTTGAGGACTCCGTAAACTATGCGGAGATCTATTCTATCACGAAAACTGTAGTTGAGGGAGAACCGAAGAATTTAGTGGAAGCGGTCGCTGAAGACATCTCTTCCCGGATCTTAGAAGCATTCCAAGTCGTAGAGAGCTGTAAAATAACACTAATCAAGCCTGATCCACCTATTCCTGGACATTACCAATCGGTGGCGGTGGAGATTAATAGGAGTCGATAGGATGAATACTGCATACATTTCCCTTGGTTCCAATATGGGAGACAGGGCGGGTTATTTAGAAAAAGCCATAAACATCTTAGGCAGTCATGGTAAGATAGAGGTAACGAAACAATCCTCTATGTATGAAACAGACCCAGTAGGATTTACAGAACAAGGTAAATTTTTGAATATGGTCATCGGAATTCGTACCAGTCTAAGTCCAGAAACTCTATTACATCAGTGCTTGCAGGTGGAAATCGACCTTGGAAGAGAAAGGGAGTTCAAATGGGGTCCTCGAATAATAGACCTTGATATTTTACTCTATGATCAAGAAAATATTGAATCAGAGAATCTCCTCATTCCTCACCCAAGGATGCAAGAAAGAGCATTTGTGTTAATCCCGTTAGTAGAGGTTGCTCCACATATAGAGCATCCGTCTTTTAATGCCCCGTTCGTTGAATTTCTGGACGAAATACCTGACAAAGAAGGAGTTCGGTTATGGAAACAGATAAATGGGGAAGACGCATTCGTGCATTCAGAAAGTTAAAAGGGTATACTCAGGAAGGTTTGGCCAAGGAACTTTCCATCTCTGTTTCGGTCCTTGGAGAAGTGGAAAGAGGCAGTCGGATACCGAAAGAAGATTTCTTAGTGAATGTTGCAGAAGTGTTGAACATACCAATACATGAGCTGATCCCTCATGAAGAATCTGAACGTAGTGAGTGAATGCCGGTTAATTCACCTGTATATCCTTTTATGTTATTCTAGAAAAGGCTGGAACCAATTCGTGACACTGTCACCAGGTTGGATCGGCCTTTTTTAGATTTTTTTCATCTCTTTTTAACCCGCTAAAGTACGTTTCTGAAATAACTCATACTTTAGGGGTGTTACAAACATAGATATTGTGTAAAATAGTATGGTATATAATCGTATTAGTCTAGTAAAGCAAGTAGATAGAATAGGAGTGAAACACATGAGTCACGAAGAAATCAATGACCAGCTTCGAGTAAGACGTGAAAAAATGGAATCAATCCGTGATAAGGGACTTGATCCATTCGGTAAACGCTATGATCGTACACACAGTTCATCCGAGATCAAATCTCAATTCGATGAATTTTCTAAAGAAGAACTAGAAGAGAAAGACATCACTGTAACCATTGCAGGTCGTATCATGACTAAGCGTGG
>NZ_CP145886.1:102500-255000 GCF_038049935.1 Rossellomorea sp. y25
ATGAGGCAAATCCCATCATCGTGAAGGCTGAGCTGTGATAGCGAGCGAATTATAGTAGCGAAGTTCCTGATTCCACACTGCCAAGAAAAGCCTCTAGCGAGGAAAAAGGTGCCCGTACCGCAAACCGACACAGGTAGGCGAGGAGAGAATCCTAAGGTGAGCGAGAGAACTCTCGTTAAGGAACTCGGCAAAATGACCCCGTAACTTCGGGAGAAGGGGTGCTCTGGTAGGGTGCAAGCCCGAGAGAGCCGCAGTGAATAGGCCCAGGCGACTGTTTAGCAAAAACACAGGTCTCTGCGAAGCCGTAAGGCGAAGTATAGGGGCTGACGCCTGCCCGGTGCTGGAAGGTTAAGAGGAGTGCTTAGCGCAAGCGAAGGTGCGAATCGAAGCCCCAGTAAACGGCGGCCGTAACTATAACGGTCCTAAGGTAGCGAAATTCCTTGTCGGGTAAGTTCCGACCCGCACGAAAGGCGTAACGATCTGGGCACTGTCTCAACGAGAGACTCGGTGAAATTATAGTACCTGTGAAGATGCAGGTTACCCGCGACAGGACGGAAAGACCCCGTGGAGCTTTACTGTAGCCTGATATTGAATTTTGGTACAGCTTGTACAGGATAGGTAGGAGCCTTGGAAGCCGGAGCGCCAGCTTCGGTGGAGGCATCGGTGGGATACTACCCTGGCTGTATTGAAATTCTAACCCGCGCCCCTTATCGGGGTGGGAGACAGTGTCAGGTGGGCAGTTTGACTGGGGCGGTCGCCTCCTAAAGAGTAACGGAGGCGCCCAAAGGTTCCCTCAGAATGGTTGGAAATCATTCGCAGAGTGTAAAGGCACAAGGGAGCTTGACTGCGAGACCTACAAGTCGAGCAGGGACGAAAGTCGGGCTTAGTGATCCGGTGGTTCCGCATGGAAGGGCCATCGCTCAACGGATAAAAGCTACCCCGGGGATAACAGGCTTATCTCCCCCAAGAGTCCACATCGACGGGGAGGTTTGGCACCTCGATGTCGGCTCATCGCATCCTGGGGCTGTAGTCGGTCCCAAGGGTTGGGCTGTTCGCCCATTAAAGCGGTACGCGAGCTGGGTTCAGAACGTCGTGAGACAGTTCGGTCCCTATCCGTCGTGGGCGCAGGAAATTTGAGAGGAGCTGTCCTTAGTACGAGAGGACCGGGATGGACGCACCGCTGGTGTACCAGTTGTCTTGCCAAAGGCATCGCTGGGTAGCTATGTGCGGAAGGGATAAGTGCTGAAAGCATCTAAGCATGAAGCCCCCCTCGAGATGAGATTTCCCATCACGTATGTGAGTAAGATCCCTAGAAGATGACTAGGTAGATAGGTCAGAGATGGAAGCATGGCGACATGTGGAGTTGACTGATACTAATCGATCGAGGACTTAACCACAAAGAGTCATTTTTTAAATGAACAACAATTGGTCGGTATTCGGCTTTCTTGACATCAATTCTTTATCTAGTTTTGAAGGAACAATCCTTCAATTGAATAATTCGTCTGGTGACAATGGCGAAGAGGTCACACCCGTTCCCATGCCGAACACGGAAGTTAAGCTCTTCAGCGCCGATGGTAGTTGGGGGATCTCCCCCTGTGAGAGTAGGACGTCGCCAGGCGATATATATTTCGGAGGATTAGCTCAGCTGGGAGAGCATCTGCCTTACAAGCAGAGGGTCGGCGGTTCGATCCCGTCATCCTCCACCATTTTTTTATGAATAATTCAATATGCCGGTGTAGCTCAACTGGTAGAGCAACTGACTTGTAATCAGTAGGTTGGGGGTTCAAGTCCTCTTGCCGGCACCATTGGTTTTTTTATTTTGTCTCATTATATTTTGGGAGCCATTAGCTCAGTTGGTAGAGCATCTGACTTTTAATCAGAGGGTCGAAGGTTCGAGTCCTTCATGGCTCACCATTGATTTTTGCATTAGCAAAATATCAATCATACATGCGGGTGTGGCGGAATTGGCAGACGCACCAGACTTAGGATCTGGCGCCGCAAGGCGTGGGGGTTCAAGTCCCTTCACCCGCACCATTATATTTCGCGGAAGTAGTTCAGTGGTAGAACACCACCTTGCCAAGGTGGGGGTCGCGGGTTCGAATCCCGTCTTCCGCTCCAGAAAATTTTGCCGGGGTGGCGGAACTGGCAGACGCACAGGACTTAAAATCCTGCGGTAGGTGACTACCGTACCGGTTCGATTCCGGTCCTCGGCACCATTGATTTTTCGGAAGAAAACAACATATTTAGCGCCCGTAGCTCAATTGGATAGAGCGTTTGACTACGGATCAAAAGGTTAGGGGTTCGACTCCTCTCGGGCGCGCCATATAGATCGGGAAGTAGCTCAGCTTGGTAGAGCACTTGGTTTGGGACCAAGGGGTCGCAGGTTCGAATCCTGTCTTCCCGACCACCTTATTTGGGGCCTTAGCTCAGCTGGGAGAGCGCCTGCTTTGCACGCAGGAGGTCAGCGGTTCGATCCCGCTAGGCTCCACCAAAATTTTTAAAAAAATCATTGACACTGATTGGGTGGAAATGATATGATTATCAAGTCGCTTCAAACAGAAGCACTTACACATTGAACCTTGAAAACTGAACAAAACAAGACAATACGTCAACGTTAATTCTAGATTTATTTTTAAGAGCTATTCAAACTTTTATCGGAGAGTTTGATCCTGGCTCAGGACGAACGCTGGCGGCGTGCCTAATACATGCAAGTCGAGCGGATTGATGGGAGCTTGCTCCCATCAGTCAGCGGCGGACGGGTGAGTAACACGTGGGTAACCTGCCTGTAAGACTGGGATAACTCCGGGAAACCGGGGCTAATACCGGATAACTCATTTCCTCGCATGAGGAAAGGTTGAAAGATGGCTTCTTGCTATCACTTACAGATGGACCCGCGGCGCATTAGCTAGTTGGTGAGGTAACGGCTCACCAAGGCGACGATGCGTAGCCGACCTGAGAGGGTGATCGGCCACACTGGGACTGAGACACGGCCCAGACTCCTACGGGAGGCAGCAGTAGGGAATCTTCCGCAATGGACGAAAGTCTGACGGAGCAACGCCGCGTGAGTGATGAAGGTTTTCGGATCGTAAAACTCTGTTGTTAGGGAAGAACAAGTACCGTTCGAATAGGGCGGTACCTTGACGGTACCTAACCAGAAAGCCACGGCTAACTACGTGCCAGCAGCCGCGGTAATACGTAGGTGGCAAGCGTTGTCCGGAATTATTGGGCGTAAAGCGCGCGCAGGTGGTTTCTTAAGTCTGATGTGAAAGCCCACGGCTCAACCGTGGAGGGTCATTGGAAACTGGGGAACTTGAGTGCAGAAGAGGAAAGTGGAATTCCAAGTGTAGCGGTGAAATGCGTAGATATTTGGAGGAACACCAGTGGCGAAGGCGACTTTCTGGTCTGTAACTGACACTGAGGCGCGAAAGCGTGGGGAGCAAACAGGATTAGATACCCTGGTAGTCCACGCCGTAAACGATGAGTGCTAAGTGTTAGGGGGTTTCCGCCCCTTAGTGCTGCAGCTAACGCATTAAGCACTCCGCCTGGGGAGTACGGTCGCAAGACTGAAACTCAAAGGAATTGACGGGGGCCCGCACAAGCGGTGGAGCATGTGGTTTAATTCGAAGCAACGCGAAGAACCTTACCAGGTCTTGACATCCTCTGACAACCCTAGAGATAGGGCTTTCCCCTTCGGGGGACAGAGTGACAGGTGGTGCATGGTTGTCGTCAGCTCGTGTCGTGAGATGTTGGGTTAAGTCCCGCAACGAGCGCAACCCTTGATCTTAGTTGCCAGCATTCAGTTGGGCACTCTAAGATGACTGCCGGTGACAAACCGGAGGAAGGTGGGGATGACGTCAAATCATCATGCCCCTTATGACCTGGGCTACACACGTGCTACAATGGACGGTACAAAGGGCAGCAAGACCGCGAGGTTTAGCCAATCCCATAAAACCGTTCTCAGTTCGGATTGTAGGCTGCAACTCGCCTACATGAAGCTGGAATCGCTAGTAATCGCGGATCAGCATGCCGCGGTGAATACGTTCCCGGGCCTTGTACACACCGCCCGTCACACCACGAGAGTTTGTAACACCCGAAGTCGGTGAGGTAACCTTTTGGAGCCAGCCGCCTAAGGTGGGACAGATGATTGGGGTGAAGTCGTAACAAGGTAGCCGTATCGGAAGGTGCGGCTGGATCACCTCCTTTCTAAGGAAGATTTAACTAAAACGTTTGACACGTCGAAGTTTTGTTCAGTTTTGATGGTTTAATTACCGTCAAAACATTTTTTATCTCTTACGAGATAGAAGTTGTGTTTGTTCTTTGAAAACTAGATAAAGATATAATTGATAGTCAAGAAATTACCGAGTATCGCCATTTTAGGTTTTAAACCTGATGTAACAACCAATTCGGTTAAGTTATGAAGGGCGCACGGTGGATGCCTTGGCACTAGGAGCCGACGAAGGACGGGACTAACACCGATATGCTTTGGGGAGCTGTAAGTGAGCTTTGATCCAGAGATTTCCGAATGGGGGAACCCATTGTTCGTAATGGAACAATATCCTTACTTGAATACATAGAGTATGGAAGGCAGACCCAGGGAACTGAAACATCTAAGTACCTGGAGGAAGAGAAAGCAATTGCGATTCCCTGAGTAGCGGCGAGCGAAACGGGATGTAGCCCAAACCAAGAGGCTTGCCTCTTGGGGTTGTAGGACACTCTATACGGAGTTACAAAGGAATGAAGTAGACGAAGAAGTCTGGAAAGGCTCGTCAAAGAAGGTAACAACCCTGTAGTTGAAACTTCATTCCCTCTTGAGTGGATCCTGAGTACGGCGGGACACGTGAAATCCCGTCGGAAGCTGGGAGGACCATCTCCCAAGGCTAAATACTCCCTAGTGACCGATAGTGAACCAGTACCGTGAGGGAAAGGTGAAAAGCACCCCGGAAGGGGAGTGAAATAGAACCTGAAACCGTGTGCCTACAAGTAGTCAGAGCCCGTTAACGGGTGATGGCGTGCCTTTTGTAGAATGAACCGGCGAGTTACGATCCCATGCAAGGTTAAGTCGATGAGACGGAGCCGCAGCGAAAGCGAGTCTGAATAGGGCGAATGAGTATGTGGTCGTAGACCCGAAACCAGGTGATCTACCCATGTCCAGGATGAAGTTCAGGTAACACTGAATGGAGGTCCGAACCCACGCACGTTGAAAAGTGCGGGGATGAGGTGTGGGTAGCGGAGAAATTCCAATCGAACTTGGAGATAGCTGGTTCTCTCCGAAATAGCTTTAGGGCTAGCCTCATGTGTAAGAGTCTTGGAGGTAGAGCACTGTTTGGACTAGGGGCCCTCATCGGGTTACCGAATTCAGACAAACTCCGAATGCCAAAGACTTATCCATGGGAGTCAGACTGCGAGTGATAAGATCCGTAGTCGAAAGGGAAACAGCCCAGACCACCAGCTAAGGTCCCAAAGTATACGTTAAGTGGAAAAGGATGTGGAGTTGCTTAGACAACCAGGATGTTGGCTTAGAAGCAGCCACCATTTAAAGAGTGCGTAATAGCTCACTGGTCGAGTGACTCTGCGCCGAAAATGTACCGGGGCTAAACGTATCACCGAAGCTGTGGATTGACACCTCTAGGTGTCAGTGGTAGGAGAGCGTTCTAAGGACTGCGAAGCTAGACCGTAAGGACTGGTGGAGTGCTTAGAAGTGAGAATGCCGGTATGAGTAGCGAAAGATGGGTGAGAATCCCATCCACCGAATGCCTAAGGTTTCCTGAGGAAGGCTCGTCCGCTCAGGGTTAGTCGGGACCTAAGTCGAGGCCGATAGGCGTAGACGATGGACAACAGGTTGATATTCCTGTACCACCTCTTTTCCGTTTGAGCAATGGGGGGACGCAGGAGGATAGGGTAAGCGCACTGCTGGATATGTGCGTCTAAGCAGTTAGGCTGATGATGAGGCAAATCCCATCATCGTGAAGGCTGAGCTGTGATAGCGAGCGAATTATAGTAGCGAAGTTCCTGATTCCACACTGCCAAGAAAAGCCTCTAGCGAGGAAAAAGGTGCCCGTACCGCAAACCGACACAGGTAGGCGAGGAGAGAATCCTAAGGTGAGCGAGAGAACTCTCGTTAAGGAACTCGGCAAAATGACCCCGTAACTTCGGGAGAAGGGGTGCTCTGGTAGGGTGCAAGCCCGAGAGAGCCGCAGTGAATAGGCCCAGGCGACTGTTTAGCAAAAACACAGGTCTCTGCGAAGCCGTAAGGCGAAGTATAGGGGCTGACGCCTGCCCGGTGCTGGAAGGTTAAGAGGAGTGCTTAGCGCAAGCGAAGGTGCGAATCGAAGCCCCAGTAAACGGCGGCCGTAACTATAACGGTCCTAAGGTAGCGAAATTCCTTGTCGGGTAAGTTCCGACCCGCACGAAAGGCGTAACGATCTGGGCACTGTCTCAACGAGAGACTCGGTGAAATTATAGTACCTGTGAAGATGCAGGTTACCCGCGACAGGACGGAAAGACCCCGTGGAGCTTTACTGTAGCCTGATATTGAATTTTGGTACAGCTTGTACAGGATAGGTAGGAGCCTTGGAAGCCGGAGCGCCAGCTTCGGTGGAGGCATCGGTGGGATACTACCCTGGCTGTATTGAAATTCTAACCCGCGCCCCTTATCGGGGTGGGAGACAGTGTCAGGTGGGCAGTTTGACTGGGGCGGTCGCCTCCTAAAGAGTAACGGAGGCGCCCAAAGGTTCCCTCAGAATGGTTGGAAATCATTCGCAGAGTGTAAAGGCACAAGGGAGCTTGACTGCGAGACCTACAAGTCGAGCAGGGACGAAAGTCGGGCTTAGTGATCCGGTGGTTCCGCATGGAAGGGCCATCGCTCAACGGATAAAAGCTACCCCGGGGATAACAGGCTTATCTCCCCCAAGAGTCCACATCGACGGGGAGGTTTGGCACCTCGATGTCGGCTCATCGCATCCTGGGGCTGTAGTCGGTCCCAAGGGTTGGGCTGTTCGCCCATTAAAGCGGTACGCGAGCTGGGTTCAGAACGTCGTGAGACAGTTCGGTCCCTATCCGTCGTGGGCGCAGGAAATTTGAGAGGAGCTGTCCTTAGTACGAGAGGACCGGGATGGACGCACCGCTGGTGTACCAGTTGTCTTGCCAAAGGCATCGCTGGGTAGCTATGTGCGGAAGGGATAAGTGCTGAAAGCATCTAAGCATGAAGCCCCCCTCGAGATGAGATTTCCCATCACGTATGTGAGTAAGATCCCTAGAAGATGACTAGGTAGATAGGTCAGAGATGGAAGCATGGCGACATGTGGAGTTGACTGATACTAATCGATCGAGGACTTAACCACAAAGAGTCATTTTTTAAATGAACAACAATTGGTCGGTATTCGGCTTTCTTGACATCAATTCTTTATCTAGTTTTGAAGGAACAATCCTTCAATTGAATAATTCGTCTGGTGACAATGGCGAAGAGGTCACACCCGTTCCCATGCCGAACACGGAAGTTAAGCTCTTCAGCGCCGATGGTAGTTGGGGGATCTCCCCCTGTGAGAGTAGGACGTCGCCAGGCAAATATGAAAAAGAGTAGCTCTTAGGAGCTGCTTTTTTTGTCGTTTGAATTTTTGAGATTGTGGATTGAACATCACTCCTCTATACAGCTGAAAAGATAAACTAATTCCCAATAAATCCAACTTTTTAGTGTAAGTAATCCATCCAAATTACTAACTTTCACTCTTCCTCAATCACACCAATAGACCATTCACCATTCCATCACATCACAGGTCGACCATCCTTCCACCCCTCTCCAAAAATCAACTCCCGACCCTTATCACTGCCCTCCCCGTATAAAAAAACACTCCCTCTCAATGCCCCATTTCCTAAAATCTATCCAACAAACTCACATTTTCACGTTTAAAACCTTCCTAAAACAGGAAAACTTCTAAGGTCAAACTTCATAATTGCAAAGTTTAAAACACGGTTGTATAATTATAGTCAAATATAGTCAAAGTCAAAATGAGGAGGAGGTTTGATGAGGAACATATCCGACATCATTGAACGTTATTTAAAGAATGTTTTAGAACTGAGTGAAAGTGAGATAGTCGAGATTAAAAGAAGCGAGATCGCTGATAAGTTTCAATGTGTTCCTTCTCAAATTAATTATGTGATCAATACCCGGTTCACGATAGAAAGAGGGTATGTAGTAGAGAGTAAACGAGGTGGCGGGGGCTATATCAGAATTATGAAAGTAAAGGCCCACGATCAAGTTCATCTAATTGACCAGCTGGTAGCACTCATTACTCAGACGATCAGCCAGAATACGGCAGCTGATATTGTGTTTCGATTAGTAGAAGAGGATATTATCTCTGAACGGGAAGCAAAGATCATGCTGAGCGTAATGGACCGTTCGGTGATCATGGTCGATTTACCTGAACGGGACGTATTGAGGGGAAGAATGCTCAGGGCCATGCTGGATACATTGAAGTACGAGTAAGTTTTGAGAGGTGAGTAGGATGATTTGTCAAGAGTGTAATGAAAGACCTGCAACCCTTCATTTTACCAAGGTGATAAATGGGGAAAAGACAGAGGTTCATTTATGCGAGCAATGCGCTCAGGATAAGGGTGAAATGTTTATGTTTGATTCTTCTTCCGGCTTCTCAGTGAACAATCTATTGGCAGGTCTTCTTAATATAGCCCCTGCATTTAAGCAGGCAAAGGAAGCGGAAATACCCAAGACAGAGGTTTTACAGTGTGAAAAGTGTAAAATGACCTTGCAGCAATTCATTAATGTGGGAAGATTTGGGTGTGCTCATTGTTATGAGACGTTCAAAGATGAGCTGACTCCTCTATTAAAACGTGTTCATAGTGGAAATGTGGAGCATCACGGGAAGGTTCCGGAACGCATGGGCGGGGCCATTCATGTGAAGAAAAAAATTCAGCAGTTGAAGTCAGAACTGCAAACGATGATTGCGGATGAAGAGTTTGAAAAAGCAGCAGAGATACGAGACGAAATTCGCTCCCTGGAGAAAGATGTTAAAAAAGAGGGAGGAGATAAAGGATGAGTCTAGAGAGATTTTTACAAAATGCTGTTAGTTCTTGGATGAATGAAGAGGGACCGAATTCGGATATTGTTCTCAGCTCACGGGTTCGCCTCGCGAGGAACCTGACAGACTTTCGATTCTCTACTCTTTATTCTTCTGAGGAAGCAAAAGAAATTGTGGATCGCGTGAAGGATAAGCTCTCTTTATACCCGAAGAAATTAGGTGAATTAGAATTTTTACCTACAAGTGAGATTCAGCCACTCCAAAAGAGGGTATTGATGGAGAAACACCTTATTAGCCCTAACTTGGCAGAGGACACGAACTATGGGGCTGTCCTTTTATCCAGTGAAGAAGATATTAGCATAATGGTAAACGAAGAGGATCATATTCGAATACAGTGTTTATATCCAGGTTTACAATTGAAGGAAGCTTTACAGAGAGCGAATCAGATTGATGATTGGTTTGAAAGCGAATTTGATTTTGCTTTTGATGAGAAACATGGATATTTAACGACTTGTCCTACCAATGTAGGAACGGGGCTTAGAGCTTCTGTCATGATGCACTTGCCTGGTCTGGTCCTGACCCAGCAGTTAAATCGTATCATTCCTGCCATTAACCAATTAGGTCTGGTGGTAAGAGGGATTTATGGAGAAGGCAGCGAGGCGTTGGGAAACATCTTCCAGATTTCGAATCAGACGACACTCGGTAAGTCAGAGGAAGATATTGTGGAAGATTTGTTAAGTGTTGTGAAACAGATCATCGATAAAGAACAATCGGCAAGGGACGCATTAGTTAAAACGTCTAACATACAATTAGAAGATAGGATCTTTCGTTCACTTGGTGTGTTGGAGCACAGTCGAATTATTGAGTCCAAGGAAGCAGCTAAGTGTTTATCGGATGTCAGGCTTGGGATTGATTTAGGATACATCAAAGTCATATCTAAGAATATATTGAATGAACTAATGATTTTAACCCAACCGGGATTTTTACAACAATATTCTGGAGGTCCATTGAGACCAAATGAAAGAGATATAAGAAGGTCTTCTTTGATTCGAGAGCGAATTAAGTTAGATAAGGATACATGTGAGGAGGAAAAATAATATGATGTTTGGTCGATTTACAGAAAGAGCACAAAAGGTATTAGCGTTAGCTCAAGAAGAAGCGATTCGTTTGGCGCACAGTAATATTGGTACTGAACATATTTTATTGGGACTTGTCCGCGAGGGTGAAGGAATTGCCGCTAAAGCACTTACGGCGTTGGGACTGAGCCCTGAAAAGATTCAGAAAGAAGTGGAGGGGTTGATCGGGAAAGGAACCGAGAAATCTCAAACGATTCATTATACACCCAGAGCGAAGAAAGTGATTGAGCTTTCTATGGATGAGGCTCGTAAACTGGGACACTCATATGTAGGAACAGAACATATTTTATTAGGGTTAATTCGTGAAGGTGAAGGAGTAGCCGCTCGTGTACTCGGAAATCTTGGTGTCAGCTTAAATAAAGCAAGACAGCAAGTATTGCAGTTACTAGGAAGTAATGACTCAAGCAACCACCAGGGCGCGGGCAATGCCAATGCCAATACGCCTACCCTTGATAGCTTAGCCCGGGACTTAACGGCAATCGCCCGTGAAGGAAGCTTAGATCCGGTTATCGGACGAAGCAAAGAAATTCAGCGTGTCATTGAAGTTTTAAGTCGCCGTACGAAGAATAACCCGGTGTTAATCGGTGAGCCTGGTGTAGGTAAGACAGCGATTGCCGAGGGCCTTGCACAACAGATCATTGCAAATGAAGTGCCTGAAATCCTTCGGGATAAACGCGTAATGACCCTGGATATGGGTACAGTGGTAGCCGGTACGAAATACCGCGGTGAATTCGAGGATCGATTAAAGAAAGTAATGGATGAAATTCGTCAGGCAGGTAATATCATCCTGTTCATCGATGAGCTTCATACGTTAATCGGAGCAGGCGGAGCTGAAGGCGCCATCGATGCATCGAACATTTTAAAACCATCTCTTGCTCGTGGAGAGTTACAATGTATCGGTGCGACAACATTAGATGAGTACCGTAAATATATTGAAAAGGATGCTGCGCTGGAGCGTCGTTTCCAACCAATTCAAGTCAATGAGCCAACGGCAGAAGAGTCTATTCAGATTCTCAAGGGCTTACGCGATCGTTATGAAGCCCATCACCGCGTATCGATCACAGATGAAGCGATTGATGCGGCAGTGAAACTGTCTGATCGCTACATTTCAGACCGCTTCTTACCGGATAAGGCAATTGATTTAATTGATGAAGCTGGGTCTAAGGTGCGCTTACGTTCTTATACAACGCCGCCAAACCTGAAAGAGCTTGAAGCAAAGCTGGAAGAAATCCGTAAAGAGAAGGATGCAGCGGTTCAAAGCCAAGAGTTTGAAAAAGCAGCTTCTCTAAGAGATTCAGAGCAAAAGCTTCGTGAAGAGCTGGAAGAAACGAAGAACACATGGAAAGAAAAGCAAGGTCAGGAAAATACGGAAGTGACGGTAGAAGATATTGCGAAGGTTGTATCGAACTGGACGGGAGTGCCGGTATCGAAACTTGCCCAGACTGAGACGGATCGATTACTTAAGTTAGAAGAGATCCTTCATTCCAGAGTCATTGGTCAATCTGAAGCAGTCGTAGCAGTATCGAAAGCGGTCCGTCGTGCAAGAGCAGGGCTGAAAGATCCGAAGCGTCCGATTGGTTCCTTTATTTTCTTAGGACCGACAGGAGTAGGGAAAACGGAACTTGCCCGTGCATTAGCGGAATCTATGTTCGGTGACGAGGATGCCATGATCCGCATCGATATGTCTGAGTACATGGAGAAGCATTCGACTTCACGTTTAGTAGGTTCTCCTCCAGGGTATGTAGGATATGAAGAAGGCGGTCAGTTAACAGAAAAAGTTCGCCGTAAGCCATATTCCGTCGTACTTTTAGATGAAATTGAAAAGGCACATCCTGATGTATTTAACATCCTCCTTCAAGTCTTGGAAGATGGTCGTTTGACAGACTCAAAAGGAAGAACGGTAGACTTCAGAAACACGGTGTTGATCATGACATCCAACGTTGGCGCCCAGTCCCTTAAGAGCAACAAATATGTTGGGTTCAATATTCAAGATGGAAAGCAGGATTATAAGGATATGAAAGGTAAGGTAATGGAAGAGCTGAAACGTGCGTTCCGACCAGAGTTCCTTAACCGTATCGATGAAATCATTGTCTTCCACTCACTTGAAAAAGATCACCTGAAAGAGATTGTGACACTAATGTCAAACCAACTGACAAGTCGCTTGAAAGAGCAGGATATTCATTTAGAGCTATCTGCTGCTGCTAAAGAAAAAATAGCAGATGAAGGATTCGATCCTGAATACGGTGCGCGCCCACTGCGTCGGGCCATTCAGAAACATGTAGAGGATAAACTGTCAGAGGAGTTATTAAGAGGCAAGGTGCTGACAGGTCAGAATATTGTTATTGATGTAGAAGATAGTGAGTTTGTTGTAAAGGTAAAAGAAGAAGAAGCAGCTAATACTCCTACTTAATACAAAGGTGAAAAAAGAGGTACACGTTTATGTTTTTCGTGTACCTCTTTTATAATAATGGATACCTTTGATGAGCTCTGGAAAAGCTTGTCGCCTCTGGGCAAGCCACCTGCGCTTTTCTTATTGTCTAGCTCCGGTGGCTAGAGGCTCGAGGTCATAAGCCAAGTTAACCAAAAAGGCAAAAAACGCCTTTCCGGTTAACTCGTCTTATGCTTGTCGCCTCTGGGCAAGCCACCTGCGCTTTTCTTATTGTCTAGCTCCGGTGGCTAGAGGCTCGAGGTCATAAGCCAAGTTAACCAAAAAGGCAAAAAACCGCCTTTCCGGTTAACTCGTCTTATGCTTGTCGCCTCTGGGCAAGCCACCTGCGCTTTTCTTATTGTCTAGCTCCGGTGGCTAGAGGCTCGAGGTCATAAGCCAAGTTAACCAAAAAGGCAAAAAACGCCTTTCCGGTTAACTCGTCTTATGCTTGTCGCCTCTAAGCAAGCCACCTGTGCTTTTCGAAGGGTCCTAAATTGAATACAGTACATAAAACCGATACAATCATTTCGAATGGGTATTGTCATGAAATGTAAAAAGAACAAATAGAGTGAAAGAGGAGAAGAATAGATTGGCAAAGAAAAAGACAAAGTTTGTATGTTCATCATGTGGTTATGAGTCTGCTAAATGGATGGGCAAATGTCCAGGTTGTAACGAGTGGAACACGATGGTGGAAGAAGTTGAGATGACGGGGAAAAAGCCTCGAGGATCATTTATGCATTCTGAAAATAGCGGGCCCACTAAAGCAGAAAAACTTATCTCAATCGAAACAAAGCAAGAACCAAGAGTATTGACTGAATCGAAAGAGCTGAATCGGGTGTTAGGTGGAGGAGTAGTTCCGGGTTCACTTGTGTTGATCGGTGGAGATCCCGGGATCGGGAAATCTACTTTATTGCTTCAGGTATCTTCCCAGCTTGCCGATCAAAAGCAGAAGGTGCTATATATATCCGGAGAAGAATCGATCAAGCAAACAAAACTTCGGGCAGATCGATTAAGTATTAAGTCGGATGATTTATATATATTTGCGGAAACGAATCTTGAATTGATCCATCAAACGATTGAACAAATCTCTCCTGATTTTGTCATCATCGACTCGATTCAAACGATTTTTCATCCTGAAGTGACGTCTGCTCCCGGTAGTGTTTCCCAGGTGAGGGAGTGTACAGCTGAATTAATGAGAATAGGAAAAACAAAAGGCATTGCCATCTTCATAGTAGGGCATGTTACAAAGGAAGGATCCATTGCCGGACCTCGTTTGCTGGAGCATATGGTAGATACCGTACTGTACTTTGAAGGGGAGCGCCATCATTCATATCGTATTTTAAGAGCCGTGAAGAATCGCTTCGGTTCCACGAATGAGATGGGGATTTTTGAAATGAAAGAGCTTGGTCTGGAGGAAGTCGCAAATCCTTCTGAGATATTCCTGGAGGAGCGCTCACAAGGCGCGGCAGGCTCAACGGTCGTTGCATCCATGGAAGGTACAAGACCTGTTCTGGTGGAGATACAAGCCCTTGTCACCCCGACCAGCTTCAATAACCCTAGACGAATGGCGACGGGGATCGATCATAGCCGTGTTTCACTCATTATGGCCGTGTTGGAGAAACGCGCAGGAATGCTATTGCAGCAGCAGGATGCTTATTTAAAAGTGGCAGGAGGGGTCAAACTGGATGAACCTGCGATTGATTTGGCTGTTGCCGCGAGTATTGCGTCCAGCTTCCGTGATAAAGCGTCCAGTGCTCATGATTGTATTATCGGAGAGGTCGGATTAACGGGTGAAATAAGAAGGGTGTCAAGAATTGAGCAACGTGTTCAAGAAGCGGCTAAACTAGGCTTTAGACGTGTGATTATTCCCCAAAATAACTTAAGTGGATGGCAGCCGCCTTCGGATATAGAGGTCACAGGAGTGTCAAATATAAACGAAGCGCTGGCTATTATTTTAGGAGGATAAGAAATGGAAGATAAGAAGGCAAGAGAAAAGTCCATGTCGGATATATTGCAATTTGTTGCTCCAGGTGCTCCGATAAGAGATGGCATCGATAATGTTCTGAGAGCCAATACGGGCGGCCTTATTGTCGTTGGTTACAATGATAAGGTGAAATCTGTACTGGATGGCGGATTTCATATCAATTGTGCTTTTTCACCAAGCTATCTGTATGAGCTTGCCAAGATGGATGGGGCCATCATCCTGAATGAAGCGGGTACGAAGATCATTTTGGCAAACGCTCAGTTGGCTCCCGATGTGTACGTTCCCTCTACCGAAACGGGAATGAGACACCGCACGGCAGAGCGGGTTGCCAGGCAGACCAATGCCCTTGTCATCGCTATTTCGCAACGTAGAAACGTGATCACGTTGTATCAAGGGAATTTTCGATATGCTTTAAAGGATATCTCTGTCATCTTAACGAAGGCCAACCAGGCGATTCAAACTCTGGAGAAGTATAAGGTGGTTCTCGATCAGAGTATCTCTAATCTATCGGTTCTGGAGTTTGAGGAGCTTGTGACACAAAGCGACCTACTGCAAGTTCTTCACAGATTCGAAATGGTATTAAGGATTAAAAACGAGTTATTGACCTATTTAAGCGAGCTGGGTGTCGAAGGAAGATTGATACGCCTTCAGATGAATGAGCTATTGGCAGATATTGAAGATGAGGCGATGCTCATTATTAGGGATTATTCTCAGGAAAGAAATATAAAGCCGTTCGAACTACTCTATAAATTTCAGGAGCTTGTCCATTCAGAAGTATTAGAGGATAATGTCCTATTAAAATTATTAGGCTATCATGGGTATGTTCATCACGATGATGCCATCTATCCAAGAGGATATCGCGTGTTGAATAAGATCCCACGGTTACCGATTGTGATCATCGAAAACCTTATTACCAGGTTCGAAACCCTTCCCCATGTAGTGAGTGCTTCAGTGGATGATTTGGATGAAGTGGAAGGAATAGGAGAGGTCAGGGCACGGAAAATCAAAGAGGGATTAAAACTGATCAAAGAACAAACGTTTGCCGATCGACAGTTATAGGTATGTGGTCCTGTATTTGCCATACAGGGGATAATTGAAGCATTTTCAAAAAATTGACAGTCTTTAAGAGACATGTTAGCCTTCACTTAAGGAAGCTAGTAAAATGGGATAAGTATATCAAAATGGTTTCCAAAGTATTAAATTTAAAATTTTCAAGGGCTAAGACGTTTCAAAAATAGCAAATTGTTTATAATGAATAGGAGGAGGTGAGGGAATGTTAAAAAGAATCGTTCAAGCGTGCTTCCTTATAGTCGGGGGAACACTGGGGATATTTCTGCTTCCCGAATTATTTACCGTCATAAATTTATCAGACATTCCTTTAATTAATAACCCTTATATGACTGCTATATTTGGTGCCATTATTTTTTATATTCTTTCGTTTTGGGCAGTCGAGTATGTCGTCAATTTCGTCAAGTGGTTTGAAGATAGTTTAGTAAAAGCTCCAGTAACGGATCTGTTATTTGGCAGTTTAGGACTTATTATCGGTCTTTTTGTTGCGTATCTGTTTGGGATTCCTTTCAATCAAATGGAGATCCCGATTGTCAACACAGTGGTTCCGATTCTATTAACGCTGATTCTTGGTTATTTAGGCTTTCAAGTTGGCTTTAAGAAAAGGGATGAGCTGGTCGGTCTGTTTGGTACTACAAATAAAGGCAAGAAAAAAGGGACTGACGAAGATTCTGATGAAGCGGGTGTGAAAACGCTGAAGATACTGGATACGAGTGTGATTATCGATGGTCGTATCGCAGATATCTGTCAAACTGGATTTTTAGAAGGAATTGTCGTCATTCCACAGTTTGTGCTGGAAGAGCTTCAGCATATTGCGGATTCTTCAGATGTGTTGAAACGAAACCGTGGCAGGCGTGGACTTGATATCCTGAATCGAATTCAAAAGGAGCTCCCTGTAGAGGTTCAGATTTATGAAGGTGACTTTGAGGAAATTCAGGAAGTTGATTCGAAGCTTGTGAAATTAGCGAAGCTTACGAATGGGATCGTTGTCACGAATGATTTCAACTTGAATAAAGTATGCGATCTTCAAGGTGTACAAGTATTAAATATCAATGACTTGGCCAATGCCGTTAAGCCAGTTGTATTACCTGGAGAAGAATTGAAGGTTCAGGTAATCAAAGACGGTAAAGAACATAATCAAGGAATCGCCTATCTCGATGATGGTACGATGATTGTAGTGGAAGAGGGACGCAATTATATCGGCAAGTATATCGATGTACTTGTGACGTCTGTTCTTCAAACCTCTGCGGGTCGAATGATCTTTGCGAAGCCGAAGCAATTAGAAAAAGCTTTATAAGTAATCTTTGCCCTGACTCTATTGATTCAGTGAGGTATAATAAATAGTATTACTCGAGTGTTAAAGGAGTTATCGTATGGAATATGAAGTTGTCATTCCGGCTGCAGGGCAAGGGAAACGAATGAAAGCAGGCAAGAATAAACTGCTCCTCGAGCTGAATAGCTGTCCAGTCATTATTCATACACTGCGCGTTTTTGAACTTGACTCCCATTGTCAGGGTATCTATTTAGCGATTCATCCATCGGAGCGAGATGAGTTCAAAAGTTTATTAGACCGCTTTGGTATTAAAAAGGTCGTTAAGCTTGTAGATGGCGGGGAAGAAAGACAGCATAGTGTATACAACGCATTGCTTGAGGTTGATCATGAAATTGTTCTTGTACACGACGGGGCAAGACCTTTTATTAAAGAATCCACGATTCACCAATTAGTAGAAAAAACTCAATCAACAGGAGCCGCCATTGCCGCTGTTCCTGTTAAAGATACGATCAAAAAAGTGATGGATGGAGAAGTCGAGGAAACGATTGAACGCTCAAGCTTGTGGATGGTTCAAACTCCACAAGCTTTTCGTGTTTCATTGTTGAAAAGAGCGCACGGGGAAGCGGAGCAAGATGGTTTCCTTGGCACAGACGATGCTTCTCTAGTAGAAAGAATGGATGTTATGGTTGCTGTTGTGGAGAGTGATTATGACAATATTAAACTGACAACACCTGAGGACTTATATTTTGCTGAGGCCATTTTGAAGAAGCAAGAGGAAATGAGTGGAGGAGACAACCATGTTTAGGATCGGACAAGGATTTGATGTTCATCAATTAGTAGAAGACAGACCCCTTATTATGGGAGGCATAACCATACCATATGAAAAAGGGTTATTAGGTCATTCAGATGCAGATGTACTATTACATGCTGTAGCGGATGCATGTTTGGGGGCGATTGCCGCTGGGGATATCGGAAAACACTTTCCAGACACAGATCCTGAATTCAAGGATGCAGATTCAGCTAAGCTTCTCGAGCATGTATGGGCTCTTGTGAAAGAGGAAGGCTATGAATTAGGGAATATCGATTGCACGATCATTGCTCAGAAACCAAAGATGGCTCCTTATATCGACGAAATGAGACAAAGCATCGCAACCCTATTAGAAGCGGATAGTACGCAAGTGAACGTGAAAGCCACAACCTCAGAGAAGCTTGGTTTTACTGGAAGAGGCGAAGGGATCGCAGCGCAAACCACCGTGTTGATCAAAAAGAAGTAAGGGGACAAATTCGCTTTATTCCCTTTCATAACGGTGTTAAAATAGGTCAGAGACTTTAATGCAGGAATACAAAGAGGAGGAAATCAAATGACAAAAGAAGTACGCGTCCGTTATGCTCCAAGTCCAACGGGTCATTTACATATTGGGAATGCAAGAACCGCTTTATTTAATTACTTATACGCTCGCAGTGTAGGTGGAAAGTTCATCATCCGTATTGAAGACACGGATAAGAAACGTAATATTGAAGGCGGAGAAGAAAGTCAGCTTAAATATCTTCAATGGCTTGGAATTGATTGGGACGAAAGCGTAGATAAGCCTGGTGACTATGGCCCTTATCGCCAATCAGAGCGTAATCATATTTATGAGCAATATTTAAATGAGCTGTTAGAAAGCGGACAAGCTTATAAATGCTACTGTACGGAAGAAGAGCTGGAAGCGGAACGCGAAGCTCAATCAGCATCAGGCCAAATGCCCCGCTATTCCGGTAAATGCCGTAACCTGACAAAAGAAGATCAAGAGAGATTAGCTGCAGAAGGACGTCAACCAAGTATTCGTTTCCGTGTGCCTGCAGGGAAAGTATATTCTTTCAATGATATTGTGAAAGAAGATGTGGCATTTGAATCAGACGGAATCGGTGATTTTGTCATCGCGAAAAAAGACGGTACACCTACATATAACTTTGCCGTTGCAGTAGACGATTACCTGATGAAAATTTCACACGTTCTACGTGGAGAAGATCATATTTCCAATACACCAAAGCAATTAATGATTTTTGAAGCTCTTGGATGGGAAGCTCCTGTTTACGGGCATATGACATTAATCGTTAATGAAAGCCGTAAGAAACTGAGTAAGCGTGATGAAAGTATCATTCAGTTCATCGAACAATACGAAGCATTGGGTTATTTACCAGAAGCTTTATTCAACTTCATAGCGCTACTCGGCTGGTCTCCTAAAGGAGAAGAAGAGATATTTTCTAAAGATGAGTTTATTGAAATCTTTGATCCGGCGCGTCTATCTACTTCTTCTGCCCTGTTCGATAACCAGAAGCTAACATGGATGAACAATCAATACATGAAGAATTTAGAATTAGAGCAAGTGGTGGAGTTATCCCTTCCTCACTTAATCAGCGCTGGTAAATTAGAAGAGAATATGTCTGACGAGCAGCGTGAATGGACGAGTCGCGTCATTTCTTTATACCAGGAGCAAATGAGCTTCGGTGCTGAAATCGTGGAGCTGTCTGAAATGTTCTTCAAAACAGATCTTGAATATGATGAAGAGGCGAAAGCGGTGTTGGAAGAGGAGCAGGTCCCTGAAGTACTTCAAGCTTTCTTGAACGAGATTGAAGCTCTTGAAAATTATGAAGCAGCAGAAATCAAATCGTCTATCAAAGCGGTGCAAAAGTCGACTGGTCATAAAGGGAAGAAGCTGTTTATGCCGATCCGTGTAGCGGTAACAGGACAGACACATGGTCCTGAATTACCGAATGCGATTGAGCTTTTAGGGAAAGATACCGTTAAACATCGTCTTCAAAGTCTTTTAGGTTAACATTTTGGATGTTATGTAATATAGTAAGAGTATCACAATAAATGATATCGCGTTGATGAGGAGAAGTAAGAAAAGGATGCTTAGTAGAGAGAACCATCACCGGCTGAAAGTGGTTTAAGCCCCTCCGATTCTGAAATGCACCTCTGAGCCCGTTACTGAAATATAGTAGGTAAAGGCGGCTTCCTACCGTTAACAGGATTCGAGTTGGAGAAGGGTATTTTTCTTCTCAATCAGAGTGGAACCGCGCTACCTAAGCGTCTCTGTCAGTTTATTGACAGAGGCGTTTTTTTATTGTTAAGTGCTTATATTTTTAAAAAAGGAAGGGGGATGGATCCGAATGTTTAAGTCATTTAGGGAAGATATAGAAGTAGTGTTTGATCAGGATCCGGCTGCCAGGAATTATCTCGAGGTCATCCTTACGTATTCGGGTCTTCATGCCATATGGGCCCATCGCATAGCCCATGCTTTTTTCAAAAGGAAATTCTTTTTTATCGCTCGCGTTATTTCGCAGGTAAGCCGCTTTTTCACCGGGGTTGAGATTCACCCAGGGGCAAAAATCGGCCGCCGATTTTTCATTGATCATGGTATGGGAGTCGTGATTGGTGAAACGTGTGAAATCGGAGATAATGTTACGCTCTTTCAAGGGGTGACCCTTGGTGGAACAGGCAAAGAAAAAGGGAAGCGGCATCCTACGATTCAGGATAATGCTCTTATCGCCACGGGAGCGAAAGTATTAGGATCGATTGTAGTTGGGGAAAATTCTAAGGTAGGGGCTGGATCGGTCGTGCTGAAAGATGTTCCCCCAAATTCAACCGTCGTCGGTATTCCGGGGAAGGTCGTCATTCAGGATGGCGTCAAGATACAGAAGGATCTGAATCACTGTGATCTCCCCGATCCGATGAATGATCGTATGAAGCAACTGGAAATGGAATTGAACGAGGTAAAATCATTATTAAGGGAATATGAAGGAAGGAGTCGATCATATTGACGATTCGTTTATATAACACATTGACAAGAAAAAAAGAGGAATTTATACCCCTGGAAGAGGGTAAAGTCAAAATGTATGTGTGCGGGCCGACGGTTTATAACTATATTCATATAGGAAATGCACGCCCGGCCATTGTCTTCGATACGGTGAGACGCTATTTGGAATACAGAGGCTTTGATGTTCACTTTGTCTCTAACTTCACAGATGTGGATGATAAATTGATTCGTGCGGCAAATGAGCTGGGAGTGGATGTTCCGACGGTTGCCCAGCGCTTTATCCAGGCGTACTTTGAAGATACCGGAGCACTTGGATGCAAGAAAGCGGATGTTCATCCGACTGTAACAGACAATATTGATGCCATCATTGATTTTATCTCTGCTCTTGTGGAGAAAGGGTTTGCTTACGAATCACAAGGTGACGTTTATTATCGTACAAGAAAGTTTGATGGATACGGTAAGCTTTCTCATCAGCCGATCGATGAGCTTAAAGCAGGCGCCCGCATAGATGTAGGGGATAAAAAAGAAGATGCTCTTGATTTCGTATTATGGAAAGCGGCGAAAGAAGGGGAAATTTCTTGGGAAAGCCCTTGGGGTGAAGGCCGTCCCGGCTGGCATATTGAGTGCTCTGCCATGGCAAAGCGCTACTTGGGGGATACCATCGATATTCACGCCGGGGGCCAGGATTTAACCTTCCCTCATCACGAGAATGAAATCGCACAATCAGAAGCACTTACAGGAAAGCCATTCGCAAAGTACTGGATGCACAATGGATATATTAATATTGATAATGAGAAAATGTCTAAATCACTTGGGAATTTTGTATTGGTTCATGACATCATTAAAGAACAGGATCCACAAGTCCTTCGTTTCTTTATGCTATCTGTTCATTATCGTCATCCTATCAACTACAATTTAGAGCTTCTTCAAAATGCAGAGTCCGCTTTAGATAGAATTAAGACAGCTTATGAGAACTTGAAGCACCGTAAGGAATCGAGTACAGACCTGACGGATAACAACCGGGAATGGCTGGACAAAATCGCTGAATTAAAAGCGCAGTTCATCTCTGAAATGGATGATGATTTTAACACAGCCAACGGAATTTCCGTCTTATTCGAATTATCCAAGCAAGCCAATTATTATTTAATGGAGAAAAATACAGCTACAGAAGTGATTGATATGTTCTTGAGCCAATTCGAAGACTTCTTCTCTGTCCTGGGGCTAAGCCTTCAGGAAGCAGAACTGTTGGACGAAGAAGTGGAAGAACTGATCGAGAAACGCGTTCAGGCACGTAAAGATCGGAACTTCCAATTAGCAGATGAAATTCGTGACACATTAAAAGAGATGAATATCATCTTGGAAGATACTCCTCAAGGCATTCGCTGGAAAAGAGGGTCTTAATGCTTCACGAGATAAATGAACAAATCGATGCGAAACAAATCAATGCACTTGCACTGGCTTATATGGGGGATGCTGTATATGAAACGTATGTACGGCAGCTCCTCTTAACAAAAGGAAAAATCAAGCCGAATCAGCTTCACAGAGCGGCGACGAAGTATGTGTCTGCTAAAGCTCAAGCGGCTATTCTCAGAACGTTGTTCGATCAGGACGTCTTAACGGAAGAAGAGATATCGATTGTCAAGCGCGGCCGGAATGCGAAATCCGGAACAACGCCAAAAAATACGGATGTACAAACGTATAAACACAGCACTGCTTTTGAGGCGCTTATTGGATATTTGTTTTTACTTAATCGGACAGAGCGATTAGAGGAACTGTTGAAGATGATATTTGAACAAGCCCAGGCAGGAAAGGAGGAGTAGAAATGAGTAAAGATTTTATCGGAGGAAGAAATCCGGTTATGGAAGCATTGAAGTCGGGAAGGGATATCAATAAGATTTGGATTGCAGAAGGTTCCCAGAAAGGCTCCATCCAGCAAATTGTTGGACTTGCCAAAGAATCGAATGTGATGGTTCAATACGTTCCGAAGAAGAAGATAGAACAAATGGTAGCGGAAAATCATCAAGGGGTCGTGGCCTCTGTAGCTGCTTATCAGTATGCGGAAATTGATGATTTGTTTCATAGGGCCGAACAAAAAGGGGAAGATCCATTCATACTGATCCTGGATGAATTAGAGGATCCTCATAACCTGGGTTCGATCATGAGAACAGCGGATGCTGCTGGTGCCCATGGAATCATCATCCCGAAGAGGAGAGCAGTGGGGCTGACGTCAACGGTAGCGAAAGCTTCAACGGGTGCCATTGAGCACATTCCGGTTGCACGTGTAACCAACCTGTCCAGAGCGGTTGATGAACTGAAAGAACGTGGTGTATGGGTGGCAGGAACGGATGCGAAAGGAAAGCAGGATTTCCGCCAATTGGATGGTACGCTGCCTATCGGCTTGATTATCGGAAGTGAAGGTAAAGGGATGAGCCGAATACTTAGAGATAAATGTGATTTCCTTGTTCAGTTGCCAATGGTCGGTCATGTAACATCATTAAACGCTTCGGTGGCAGCTAGTATTTTAATGTATGAGGTCTATCGTAAACGCCACCCGTTGGGAGAATAGAGAGACATGGATATTCTCCTTGTGGACGGCTATAACATAATCGGTGCCTGGTCAGAGCTGAATGAGTTGAAACATAAGGATTTGGCCGCAGCGAGAGATCGCCTTGTAGAACTAATGGCTGAATATCAAGGATATACCGGCTACCGGGTCATTGTCGTTTTTGATGCTTATTACGTTCAGGGAATTGCCCGTAAATATAGAAATTATAAGGTGGAAGTCATTTTCACGAAAGAAAATGAAACAGCGGATGAACGAATTGAAAAATTAGCCATTGAGTTAAGTAATATTAAAACTCAAATTCATGTAGCCACTTCTGATTTCACGGAGCAATGGGCGATCTTTGGCCAGGGAGCCCTCCGTAAATCAGCAAGGGAGCTGCACACAGAAGTAAAAGTCATCGAAAAAAAGATTGAAAGAAAAGTACGGAATTCAAGTGATAAAAGGCCGGCTTCCAAGATCCAATTATCAGATGAAGTTGCTGAAATTTTCGAAAAATGGCGCCGCGGGGAACAATGAGAGGTTGACGATTGAATTTTCTGTAATGTATAATATTTCTATCTATTGTTTTGCGCGGGGGGATGTGTGTGAGCAATATCACCAGGACAGAAGCATTTGATAATCGATTAGAAGGCATGGATGATGAAGAGATCATAGAAGCCGTCCATCAGGGTCACAGCGAAGCGTTAGATTTCTTAATCAGGAAATATCGTAATTTTGTAAGAGCGAAAGCCCGCTCGTATTTCTTAATTGGGGCAGATAAGGAAGATATCGTCCAGGAGGGTATGATTGGATTATACAAGGCGATCCGTGATTATAAAGAGGACAAGCTGACTTCTTTTAAAGCGTTTGCAGAGCTTTGTATCACAAGACAAATCATTACAGCCATTAAGACAGCCACGAGACAGAAGCATATACCATTGAATTCGTATGTTTCATTGGACAAGCCCATTTATGACGACGAGTCAGACCGAACGCTCTTAGATGTTATTTCAGGTGCGAAAGTAATGGATCCGGAAGCGCTGATAATCAATCGTGAAGAATTCGATAATATGGAAGACAAGATGGCTCAGTTATTAAGTGATCTTGAGAGGAAAGTACTGGCTCTCTATTTAGACGGTCAATCCTATCAGGAGATCTCTGAAGAACTGAACCGCCATGTGAAATCCATCGACAATGCCTTGCAGCGAGTGAAAAGAAAGCTCGAACGATACTTGGAAGTTCGCGAAATAACGATGTAAAGTCATATTGACACAAATTGGTGGTCGTGTTATTTTTGATAGGACTTACTATGGATAGTATAGGTGGAATATATGACTACTAAATTAATACTTGCTTGTACGGTGTGTGGTTCCAGGAATTATAGTGTACCGGGTAATCGTAATCAAGCAGTTCGATTAGAATTGAAGAAATTCTGTAATACATGTAATGCTCACACCCTACACAAAGAAACAAAATAGTGGAGCACCAAGTCTTGCGTATTGATATTAGTTGGAGGTTACAAACGGATGTTTAAATTCTTTCGCAATGTTGCATCAGAAATGAGAAAGGTCAGCTGGCCTAAACGTAAAGAGTTAACACGCTATACGATTACCGTTATTACGACAGTGGTATTTGTTGCCCTTTTCTTTGCTGTCATTGACCTGGGCATCTCAGAACTTATGCGATTGATCATTGGTTCTAAGTAAGAGAAACATAGAATTAGTTGTATATATACCGTGAAATCATGGTATAATGAATGTTAATAGAGTACATGACCTTAGAGCCCGTTATCTTTTTACGGGTTTTTTCATTTGGAGAAAAAAAGGCGGATAAGTATTCTTAAACAGCGAGGAGGGACGGACGTTTAGTCCTATTAAATGGAGAAAAATTGGTATGTAGTTCATACTTATTCAGGATATGAGAACAAGGTTAAAGCGAACCTTGAGAAACGTGTTGAAACGATGGGGATGCAAGACAAAATCTTCCGCGTGATCGTACCTGAAGAAGAAGAGACAGATTTCAAGAACGGTAAGAAGAAAGTCGTTAAGAAGAAGGTCTTCCCTGGTTATGTGATCGTGGAAATCGTCATGACGGATGATTCCTGGTACGTTGTTCGTAACACGCCTGGAGTTACCGGGTTTGTCGGTTCATCAGGTTCAGGTTCAAAGCCTACTCCTTTATTACCCGAAGAAGTGACAAATCTTCTGAAGCAAATGGGTATGACAGAGAAAAAGGTAGAGATCGACTTCGAATTAGGAGAAACAGTAAAAGTAAACGAAGGTCCGTTTGCGAACTTTACCGGCTCAATCGAAGAGATTGATAATGCGAAAGCAAAAGTGAAAGTTCATGTTAATATGTTTGGCAGAGATACCCCGGTAGAACTGGATTTCTCCCAAATTGATAAATTATAATGGAAAAGAACTTGAAATCATTCTGAAAAAATGGTACTATTTCATAAGTCAGTGCGTCTCCGCAAAGAGATACTGAAACTAATAGACGTTCTTTATGTTGATAAAGACATTTTTTACATGAGTGGGAGGGTGAAAAACCCAATAACCACATCACGGACTTAAGGAGGTGTGTCTCGTGGCTAAAAAAGTTATTAAAATGGTTAAATTGCAGATTCCTGCCGGTAAAGCTAATCCAGCTCCACCAGTTGGTCCTGCACTAGGTCAAGCAGGTGTTAACATCATGGGATTCTGTAAGGAATTCAATGCTCGTACAGCAGATCAAGCTGGCTTAATCATTCCTGTTGAAATTACGGTATTTGAAGACCGTTCATTTACATTCATCACAAAAACTCCACCCGCTGCAGTTTTACTTAAAAAAGCAGCTGGTATCGAGTCTGGTTCAGGCGAACCAAACAGCAAGAAAGTGGCAACACTTAAACGCGACAAAGTACGTGAAATTGCTGAAACAAAAATGCCTGACTTAAATGCAGCTAGTGTTGAATCAGCTATGCGCATGGTAGAAGGAACTGCGCGCAGCATGGGTATCGTCATCGAAGACTAATCCCTGCTTCGTTAAAGGTCCTGTTGAACGAGGTTGCGATGATGAAATGTACGTTTCACTCGCAACCTTATTTCGTGGGAGGTTATTCCGCTAAAACCACATATAGGAGGAAATTTAAAATGGCAAAAAAAGGCAAAAAGTTTCTTGAAGCTCAAAAGCTTGTAGATCGTACTACAGCTTACTCAGTTGAAGAAGCAATCGAATTAGTAAAGAAAACAAACTTCGCTAAGTTTGACGCAACGATCGAAGTAGCGTTCCGCTTAGGTGTAGATACTCGTAAGAATGACCAGCAAATCCGTGGAGCAGTTGTACTTCCACACGGAACTGGTAAAACTCAAAAAGTTCTTGTGTTCGCTAAAGGCGATAAAGCAAAAGAAGCAGAAGCTGCTGGCGCTGATTTCGTAGGTGATGCAGAACTAATCAACAAAATCAACCAAGGTTGGTTCGAGTTCGATGTTATCGTAGCCACTCCTGACATGATGGGTGAAGTTGGTAAGCTTGGTCGTGTATTAGGACCTAAAGGTTTAATGCCAAACCCTAAAACTGGAACAGTTACATTCGACGTGACTAAAGCTGTCAATGAAATCAAAGCTGGTAAAGTTGAATACCGTGCTGACAAATCAGGTAACGTACACGTTCCTGTTGGAAAGATTTCTTTCGACAACGAAAAGCTTGTTGAAAACTTTGCTACAATGTATGAAACAATGCTTAAAGTTAAACCTGCAGCTGCAAAAGGAACTTACATGAAAAACGTTTCTGTAACTTCTACAATGGGACCTGGCGTTAAAGTCGATCCTTCAACTTTCGCAGTTAAGGCATAATTTGGTATTGACTTACCTTGAGCTAATGATTATAATTAGTTCTGTTGTTAAAAACGAATACATTTGTACCGTAGACAGTAGGTGCTCATTCAGAGCTTAATGTCCTGCCGAGGTAATTGCGATAAAATAACCGCTTATAGCGTGTTTGCAATGCCCTTATGTCTACCTTGATATAAGGGCATTTTTTATTGGATGACGGTATAAATGTTCATCAGTCAATCTACAGGAGGTGTAATGATGAGCAGCATTCTAGAACAAAAGAAACATATCGTTGGAGAAATCTCTGACAAGCTAAAAAACAGTGTATCTACAATCATTGTAGATTACCGTGGTCTGGATGTTTCCGAAGTAACTGAGCTTCGTAAACAACTTCGTGAAGCTGGCATCGACTTCAAAGTGTACAAAAACACTATGGTTCGTCGTGCGGCAGAAGAAGCTGGTCTTGAAGGGTTAAACGAATTCTTAACGGGTCCTAACGCGATCGCGTTCAGTACTGAAGAAGTAGTTGCACCTGCAAAGATTCTTAACAGCTTTGCTAAAGAACACGAAGCACTTGAAATCAAGACGGGTGTCATTGAAGGAACAATCACTTCAGTTGAGGATGTTAAAGCGATCGCTGAACTTCCAAACCGTGAAGGACTTCTTTCTATGCTACTCAGCGTGCTTCAAGCTCCAATGCGCAACTTTGCATTGGCGACAAAAGCCGTTGCAGATCAAAAAGAAGAGCAAGGCGCGTAAGTTAAAGCAAGTCGTTTAAATAAAAATTAAGCAAACATTACAAGGAGGAAATTTAAAATGAGTAAAGAGCAAATCATTGACGCGATTAAAGAAATGTCAGTTCTTGAATTAAATGATCTAGTTAAAGCAATCGAAGAAGAATTCGGAGTAACTGCTGCTGCACCTGTAGCTGTAGCTGCTGGTGGCGGAGACGCTGCTGCAGAAAAAACTGAATTCGACGTAATCCTTGAGAGCGCTGGGTCTCAAAAAATCAAAGTTATCAAAGTTGTTCGTGAAATCACAGGTCTTGGCCTTAAAGAAGCGAAAGAAATGGTTGATAACACTCCAAAAGCTCTTAAAGAAGGTATTTCTAAAGAGGAAGCTGAAGAACTTAAAGCTAAACTTGAAGAAGTTGGAGCTGGCGTAGAAGTTAAGTAATGATTGTATAGATGAAAAGCTCGCTATATTTGGCGGGCTTTTTTCTTGTCTGGCACCTAACAGTAAGTAAACAATTGCGTTTATCGTCCGTTACCTTCATTTCCTTTTGGGAAAGATGGTTAATAGACTTGATGTACCAAAGGATGGAGATGATATAATGACCGATCACTATTATTCTCATAACCCTGATGTAGAGAGTAACCCCCAAACGATCGCCTTTGAATTGAGAGGACATGCGTTCCGTTTTAAAACGGATCAAGGTGTTTTTTCGAAGAAGGAAGTTGACTTTGGTTCAAGAGCTTTGATTGAAACGTTTAAATTACCAGACGTAACGGGTCCGTTACTGGATGTCGGTTGCGGGTATGGTCCAATCGGTTTGTCTTTAGCGAAAGAAAATGATAATCGTATGGTTCATATGATTGATGTAAACGAGAGAGCGTTGTCTTTAGCAAAAGAAAATGCTAGAGAGAATAAAGTTCAAAACGTGAGCATCTACCAAAGTGACCGATTTACGAATGTCGTTGAAACGGAATTTGCGGCCATTTTAACAAACCCGCCGATAAGAGCAGGGAAAGAAACGGTTCATTCGATTCTTGAAACTAGTTATGACTACCTGAAGGAGAATGGTGAATTGTGGGCCGTTATACAGAAGAAACAAGGCGCTCCATCTGCCATGGATAAAATGGAAGAATTGTTTACAAATGTAGAAATTGTCGCCAGGAAAAAGGGTTACTACATCTTGAAATCGGTAAAAGAAATCCGTTGACGTAGCTTTACTGCTATGATAACATTATAAAATGCAAAAATATTATTTTCCGGTATTATGTCCATATGTATACATATTGGATAAATTGGAAAAGATTATAAAATAATAGTTCGTAATATGAAAATGAGGTTTTATCATTAAAACCCTTTTTCTTTTTGTCTTGTGTAGAGTAGCATTCCTACTTGAAGGCATATAGACACAACCAAAACGCTTGATTTGAGGGGTGAATCAGTTGACAGGTCAACTAGTTCAGTATGGACGACACCGCCAACGCAGAAGTTTTGCGCGTATCAGTGAAGTTTTAGAATTACCGAATTTAATCGAAATTCAAACTTCCTCGTATCAATGGTTTCTTGATGAGGGGTTAAGAGAAATGTTCCGTGACATTTCTCCGATTGAGGACTTCACTGGTAATCTCTCTTTAGAATTTATTGATTATAGTCTGGGAGAGCCAAAGTACTCGGTGGAAGAATCAAAGGAAAGAGATGTTACTTACTCTGCACCGCTTAGAGTGAAAGTCCGTCTTGTGAACAAGGAAACAGGAGAAGTAAAAGATCAAGACGTATTTATGGGTGATTTCCCATTAATGACAGACACAGGTACTTTTGTCATTAATGGTGCTGAGCGCGTTATCGTATCTCAGTTAGTACGTTCACCTAGTGTTTACTTTAGCGGAAAAGTAGATAAGAACGGAAAGAAAGGGTTTACTGCTACCGTTATACCAAACCGCGGAGCTTGGCTTGAGTATGAAACAGATGCGAAAGATGTTGTATATGTGCGAATTGATCGAACTCGCAAACTACCGGTAACGGTTCTTTTACGTGCCCTTGGGTTTGGCTCTGATCAAGAAATCATCGATTTGATCGGTGATAATGAGTACATTCGTAACACGCTCGAGAAAGACAACACGGAAGGTATCGACAAGGCATTGCTCGAGATTTACGAGCGTCTGCGTCCGGGAGAGCCTCCTACAGTAGAAAATGCTAAAAGTTTACTCGTTTCTCGTTTCTTTGATCCTAAGCGTTATGACTTAGCAAACGTTGGACGTTACAAAATGAACAAAAAGCTTCACATTAAGAACCGTTTATTCGGTCAAACTCTAGCAGAAACTCTAGCAGATCCGGAAACGGGTGAGATTCTGGCGGAGAAAGGCACGGTTCTTGATCGCCGCGCTCTTGATAAGGTCATTCCTTATTTAGAAAATGGCATCGGGTTTAAGAACTACCAACAGTCAGGTGGCGTGTTAGAAGAAGACGTCGTTCTTCAATCTATCAAAATCTATTCTCCTAACGAAGAGGGAGAATTTGAGATTAATGTCATCAGCAATGCGTATGTTGAAGAAGAGGTTAAGTACATTACACCTGCAGATATCATCTCTTCTATTTCTTACTTCTTTAACTTATTACACGGAGTAGGACTAACGGATGATATTGACCATTTAGGAAACCGTCGTTTACGTTCGGTAGGTGAATTGCTTCAAAACCAATTCCGCATCGGTTTATCACGTATGGAGCGTGTCGTTCGTGAAAGAATGTCCATTCAGGATACGAACACGATCACGCCTCAACAACTGATCAACATTCGTCCTGTTATCGCATCAATTAAAGAGTTCTTTGGAAGCTCTCAATTGTCTCAATTTATGGATCAAACGAATCCTCTTGCAGAGTTAACGCACAAACGTCGTCTTTCTGCTTTAGGACCTGGTGGATTAACGCGTGAACGTGCAGGATTCGAAGTGCGTGACGTACATTACTCCCACTATGGTCGTATGTGTCCGATTGAAACGCCTGAGGGACCAAACATCGGACTGATCAACTCACTTTCTTCATTTGCGAAAGTGAATAAATTCGGCTTTATCGAAACGCCGTATCGTCGTGTTGACCCTGATACCGGGAAAGTAACCGATCGTATCGATTACTTGACAGCAGACGAAGAAGATAACTATGTAGTGGCACAAGCAAACGCACGTCTAGGTGATGACGGTGCATTCCTTGATGAAGAAGTCATTGCTCGTTTCCGTGGTGAAAACACGGTCATCAAGCGTGAACGTCTGGACTACATGGATGTATCTCCTAAACAAGTAGTATCAGCTGCGACAGCATGTATTCCTTTCTTAGAGAACGATGACTCCAACCGTGCTCTTATGGGAGCGAACATGCAGCGTCAAGCAGTACCTTTAATGAATCCAGAATCACCGATCGTCGGAACAGGTATGGAACACGTATCAGCCAAAGACTCTGGTGCCGCCGTGATTTGTAAATATGAAGGTATTGTAGAAAAGGTTGAAGCGAAACAAGTTTGGGTGCGTCGTGTGAAAGAAATCGACGGTCAAGAAGTAAAAGGTGACCTCGATAAATATCGTATGCAAAAATTCATCCGTTCAAACCAGGGAACATGTTACAACCAGCGTCCAATCGTAAGTGAAGGCGACCGTGTCGTAAAAGGAGAAATCCTTGCTGATGGTCCTTCAATGGAAAAGGGAGAACTCGCCTTAGGACGTAACGTAATGGTTGGATTCATGACTTGGGACGGTTACAACTATGAAGATGCGATCATCATGAGTGAACGTCTTGTAAAGGACGATGTATATACTTCTATTCATATTGAAGAATATGAGTCTGAATCCCGTGATACGAAATTAGGACCAGAAGAAATCACTCGTGATATTCCAAACGTTGGTGAAGATGCACTTCGCAATCTTGATGAACGTGGAATCATCCGCATCGGTGCTGAAGTGAAAGACGGCGACCTACTTGTTGGTAAAGTAACGCCTAAAGGTGTAACAGAGTTGACTGCTGAAGAACGCTTATTACATGCAATCTTCGGTGAGAAAGCTCGCGAAGTGCGGGATACATCTCTTCGTGTACCACATGGTGGCGGGGGAATCATCCTCGATGTTAAAGTCTTCAATCGTGAAGACGGCGACGAATTGCCTCCAGGTGTAAACCAGCTTGTCCGTGTATACATCGTTCAGAAACGTAAGATTTCTGAAGGTGACAAAATGGCTGGTCGTCACGGTAACAAGGGTGTTATTTCAAGAATTCTTCCTGAAGAAGACATGCCGTTCTTACCAGACGGTACACCGATCGATATCATGTTAAACCCGTTAGGGGTACCATCTCGTATGAATATCGGACAGGTGCTGGAGCTTCACTTAGGTATGGCAGCAAGATATCTTGGTGTTCATGTCGCTTCACCGGTATTTGATGGAGCGCGTGAGGAAGACGTATGGGCAACCATTGAAGAAGCAGGTATGGCACGTGATGCGAAAACCGTTCTTTATGATGGTAGAACAGGTGAACCGTTTGATAACCGTGTATCAGTTGGTATCATGTATATGATCAAGCTTGCTCACATGGTTGATGACAAACTTCACGCTCGTTCAACTGGTCCTTATTCACTTGTTACGCAGCAGCCACTTGGAGGTAAAGCTCAATTCGGTGGACAGCGTTTCGGTGAGATGGAGGTATGGGCACTTGAAGCTTATGGTGCTGCTTACACTCTACAAGAAATTCTAACGGTTAAGTCTGATGATGTTGTGGGTCGTGTGAAAACATACGAAGCCATTGTCAAAGGTGAAAACGTTCCTGAACCAGGAGTTCCGGAATCATTCAAAGTTCTGATCAAAGAGCTTCAAAGTTTAGGTATGGATGTTAAGATCCTCTCTAGTACCGAAGAAGAAATCGAAATGCGTGACTTAGAGGATGAAGAAGAAGTACAACAAGCAGACACGCTAAATATCTCTGAATCTAATGCACAAGAATCCGAGACAGTAGGGTCTAAAGAATAAATTTAGAGCAATTAGGGTTAGAGCCTGTAGATTAAAAGGGAGGTAGGCCCCTTGCTAGATGTAAATAATTTTGAGTATATGAAAATTGGTTTAGCTTCCCCCGATAAGATCCGTTCGTGGTCTTTCGGGGAAGTCAAAAAGCCCGAAACGATTAACTATCGTACGTTAAAACCAGAAAAAGATGGTTTGTTCTGTGAACGTATCTTCGGTCCTACGAAGGACTGGGAATGTCACTGTGGTAAATACAAACGTGTACGCTATAAAGGCGTCGTTTGTGACCGCTGTGGTGTAGAAGTAACAAAGGCTAAAGTTCGCCGTGAACGTATGGGTCACATTGAACTGGCTGCTCCTGTATCTCATATTTGGTACTTCAAAGGAATCCCAAGCCGTATGGGACTTGTTTTAGACATGTCTCCCCGTGCTTTAGAAGAAGTGATCTACTTCGCTTCCTATGTTGTAACAGAACCAGGTGACACGGCTCTGGAAAGAAAGCAACTTCTTTCTGAGAAAGAGTACCGTGCCTACCGTGAGAAATACGGAGTCAAATTCCAAGCTGCAATGGGAGCTGAAGCGATTAAAAAGCTTCTTCAAGACATTGACCTGGATAAAGAAGCTGATTTCCTTAAAGAAGAACTGAAAACAGCTCAAGGTCAACGCCGTACCCGTGCAATTAAACGTTTAGAAGTAGTGGAATCTTTCAGAAACTCAGGTAATGATCCGGATTGGATGATTCTTGATGTATTACCTGTCATTCCTCCAGAGCTTCGCCCGATGGTTCAGCTTGACGGTGGACGCTTTGCGACTTCTGACTTAAATGATTTATATCGTCGTGTTATTAACCGTAATAACCGTTTGAAACGTTTATTGGACCTTGGTGCTCCAAGTATCATCGTTCAAAACGAGAAGCGTATGCTTCAAGAAGCGGTCGACGCTTTAATTGACAATGGTCGTCGCGGCCGTCCTGTTACAGGACCGGGTAACCGCCCATTAAAATCCCTTTCACATATGCTTAAAGGGAAGCAGGGGCGTTTCCGTCAAAACCTTCTCGGTAAACGTGTTGACTATTCCGGTCGTTCTGTAATCGTTGTTGGACCTAACCTTAAGATGTATCAATGTGGTCTTCCTAAAGAAATGGCACTTGAGTTATTCAAACCATTTGTAATGAAAGAGCTCGTTGAAAAAGGATTGGCTCACAACATTAAGAGTGCTAAGCGCAAGATTGAACGCGTTCAGCCGGAAGTATGGGATGTATTAGAAGGGGTTATTAAGGAACATCCAGTTCTTTTAAACCGTGCACCTACTCTTCACAGACTTGGTATTCAAGCATTTGAACCAACTCTAGTCGAAGGTAGAGCGATCCGTCTTCACCCACTTGTATGTACGGCATACAACGCGGATTTTGATGGTGACCAAATGGCGGTTCACGTACCTCTATCTTCTGAAGCACAAGCTGAAGCTCGCATGCTGATGCTTGCTGCCCAAAACATCCTAAATCCGAAAGACGGTAAGCCAGTTGTTACTCCGTCCCAGGATATGGTATTAGGTAACTATTACCTGACACTTGAGCGTGAAAATGCTGTTGGTGAAGGTATGATCTTCAATGATGCAAATGAAGTTATCCTTGCATATCAAAATGGTTATGTACACTTGCATACCCGTATTGCGATCCATGCCAGCACCATCAACAACAAAACGTTCACCGATAAGCAAAATAAACAATTATTATTAACAACGGTAGGTAAAGTAATCTTTAACGAGATCTTACCTGATACATTCCCGTTCATTAACGAACCAACAAGAACGAACTTGGAAGTAGCTACTCCTGAGAACTACTTTGTTGATCCGTCAACGGACGTTAAAGAAGTATTCCAAAATCGTGAGTTAATCAACCCATTTAAAAAAGGTTTCTTAGGGAATATCATTGCAGAAGTATTCAAGAAGTTTGCTATCACTGAGACGTCTCGTATGCTTGATAAAATGAAAGACTTAGGATTCAAATACTCTACTAAAGCCGGTATTACGGTTGGTATCGCAGATATCGTCGTACTAGCGGAAAAAGAAGAAATCTTAATCGAAGCACAAAGTAAAGTAGACAACGTATTAAAACAATTTAAACGTGGTCTTATTACAGAAGATGAAAGATACGATCGTGTTATCTCAATCTGGAGTGCTGCGAAAGATACCATTCAAGGTAAATTAATGGCGACACTGGATAAACGCAACCCGATCTTCATGATGAGTGATTCAGGTGCCCGTGGTAACGCATCTAACTTTACTCAGCTTGCTGGTATGCGTGGACTGATGGCCAACCCGGCTGGTCGTATCATTGAGTTACCGATCAAATCAAGTTTCCGTGAAGGATTAACGGTCCTTGAGTACTTTATTTCTACACATGGTGCCCGTAAAGGTCTTGCCGATACAGCACTGAAAACAGCTGACTCAGGTTACCTGACACGTCGTCTTGTTGATGTGGCCCAGGATGTAATCGTTCGTGAAGAAGACTGTGGAACGGACAGAGGACTACTTGTAGGATCCATTAAAGAGGGTACAGAAATCATCGAGCCTCTTGAAGAACGTTTACTTGGTCGTTATTCACGTAAAACATTACGTCATCCTGAGACAGATGAAATCATCATCACAGAAAATCAGCTGATCACAGAAGACTTAGCTAAGACGATCATTGATGCTGGTGTCGAACATGTTTCGATCCGTTCTGCTTTCACATGTAACACTAGACATGGTGTTTGTGAGAAATGTTACGGTACGAACTTGGCAACAGGACAAAAAGTCGAAGTAGGGGAAGCTGTTGGGATCATCGCTGCTCAATCCATCGGGGAACCGGGTACACAGTTAACGATGCGTACCTTCCATACTGGTGGGGTTGCAGGAGACGATATCACTCAAGGTTTACCGCGTATCCAAGAGATCTTCGAAGCGCGTAATCCTAAAGGTCAAGCCGTTATTTCTGAAATCGATGGTGTCATTACTTCCATCAGTGAAGGAAAAGATCGTCAGTACGAAATTACCGTTCAAGGTGATGTGGAAACGAGAAGTTACACAGCTCCATACACAGCTCGCCTGAAATTCGCTGTGAACGATAAAGTAGCACGCGGTCAGGAGATCACAGAAGGTTCAATCGATCCAAAAGAACTTCTTAAAGTACGTGATGTGTCAGCCGTTCAGGAATACTTGCTGCGTGAGGTACAAAAAGTATACCGTATGCAAGGGGTTGAAATCGGCGACAAACACGTTGAGGTTATGGTTCGTCAAATGTTACGCAAGGTTCGTGTTATTGATGCAGGTGAATCTGAGGTACTACCAGGTACTCTTATGGACATCCATCAATTCAGGGATGCGAACGAAAAAGCTCTATTTGGCGGTAAGCTTCCGGCAACAGGACGCCCTGTATTGCTCGGGATCACCAAAGCTTCACTTGAAACAGATTCCTTCTTATCCGCAGCATCGTTCCAGGAAACAACTCGTGTGTTAACGGACGCTGCCATAAAAGGAAAACGTGATGAGTTACTTGGACTGAAAGAAAATGTTATCATCGGTAAATTGGTTCCTGCCGGTACGGGTATGCAACGTTACCGCAAGGCAGAGCCGGTATTGGCAGAAGATACTAGTGAAGAAACAGTAACAGTAGAGTAATCTATTTAGGCTAACTCTTAGGCGCGTTTGATTGCTCAATCATAAGCTCTAAGAGTTAGCTTTTATAAATCTTTTAAATCTATGTTGACATAGAGATTTTAAGATGATAATATATTCAAGGTTGCTCCTATTAATAACCTGTTACTTTGGAGGATATGAAATGTCTTATGAAAAAGTAGCGCAGGCTAAAGAAATTATTGTAGGAACAAAGCAAGCAGTGAAAGCTCTGAAAACAGGTCATGTACTAGAAGTTGTTATTGCGGAGGATGCTGATCCCAAAGTTACAGCAAAAGTAGTCCAGGCCGCTATTGATCTTAAAGTACCGGTTAACAAAGTGGATTCAATGAAGAAACTTGGTAAATCGTGCGGAATAGATGTTGGAGCAGCAGCTGTTGCGATTATACAGTAAAATAGTTTTTGTAGAAGCTATCTGCAAAAACTTTACTTTTACCCAAAAAAGAACCACCTGGATGTGTGGGCTTACCAAATAAGAAGGGAGGAAAACAAAATGCCAACTATTAACCAATTAGTTCGCAAGCCTCGTCAGTCTAAATCAACTAAATCAAAGTCACCTGCACTTAACAAAGGTTATAACAGCTTTAAGAAAGTGCACACGAACTTGTCATCTCCACAAAAACGTGGTGTATGTACTCGTGTTGGTACAATGACTCCAAAGAAACCGAACTCGGCGCTACGTAAATATGCTCGTGTTCGTTTAACGAATGGAATCGAGGTTACTGCTTACATTCCTGGTATCGGACATAACCTTCAAGAGCACAGTGTTGTTCTTATCCGTGGAGGACGTGTAAAGGATTTACCAGGGGTACGTTATCACATCGTACGTGGTGCGCTTGATACAGCTGGAGTTGAAGGCCGTATGCAAGGACGTTCTAAATACGGAACTAAGCGCCCTAAAGCAGCTAAAAAATAATTTAAAAATCATAAATTCATTTCTCGTTGAAAGGAGGAAATCACATGCCACGTAAAGGTCCTGTAGCAAAAAGAGACGTTTTACCTGATCCAATGTACAATTCAAAATTAGTTACTCGTTTAATCAACAAAATCATGATTGACGGTAAAAGAGGTAAAGCTCAAAAGAAACTATACGCTGCGTTTGATATCATTAGCGAGCGTTCAGGTAAAGATGCAATGGAAGTATTCGATGCAGCTCTAAAAAATATCATGCCGGTATTAGAAGTTAAAGCTCGTCGTGTTGGTGGTTCAAACTATCAAGTACCTGTAGAGGTACGTCCAGAGCGTCGTACTACATTAGGTCTTCGTTGGTTAGTAAACTACTCTCGTCTTCGCGGTGAGAAGACAATGGAAGAGCGTTTAGCTAACGAAATCCTTGATGCAGCTAATAACACTGGAGCTTCTGTTAAGAAGCGTGAAGATACACACAAGATGGCTGAAGCGAACAAAGCGTTTGCTCACTATCGTTGGTAATCTGATCTTAAACAAACAAATCATTCTCATATAAGGAAGGAGAAAGACCGCATGCCTAGAGAGTTCTCCTTAGAAAACACTCGTAATATCGGTATCATGGCTCACATCGATGCTGGTAAAACAACTGCAACTGAGCGTATCCTATTTTATACAGGTCGTATCCATAAAATTGGAGAAACTCACGAAGGTGCTTCTCAAATGGACTGGATGGAGCAAGAGCAAGAACGTGGTATCACTATCACTTCTGCTGCGACAACAGCTCAATGGAAAGGCCATCGTATTAACATCATCGATACACCGGGACACGTAGACTTCACTGTTGAAGTTGAGCGTTCATTACGTGTACTTGATGGTGCAGTAGCAGTACTTGATGCTCAATCTGGTGTTGAGCCTCAAACTGAAACAGTATGGCGCCAAGCAACAACTTACGGGGTTCCCCGTGTTGTGTTCGTTAACAAAATGGACAAAATCGGTGCTGACTTCCTTTATTCTGTTGGGACACTTCATGAACGTTTACAAGCGAATGCGCATCCTATTCAGCTTCCAATCGGTGCTGAGGATGACTTCGAAGGTATCATCGACTTAGTAGAAATGAAAGCTTACTTCTATGAAGATGACCTTGGAACGCGTGCAGAAGCTCGTGACATTCCTGAAGAGTACAAAGATCAAGCTGATGAATACCGCGGAAAGTTAATTGAAGCAGTATCTGAACTTGATGAAGAGCTTATGATGAAATACCTAGAAGGCGAAGAGCTTACAAATGATGAGCTTAAAGCGGCTATCCGTACAGCAACTCTAACTGTAGAGTTCTACCCGGTAGTTTGTGGATCTGCCTTCAAAAACAAAGGGGTTCAATTATTAATTGACTCAGTTATCGACTATCTTCCAGCGCCAACAGACGTTGAAGATATCAAAGGTTTTGTACCTGAAACAGAAGAAGAAGTAACTCGTCCATCTTCAGACGAAGCGCCATTCTCTGCTTTAGCGTTCAAAGTTGCAACTGACCCTTATGTTGGTAAGTTAACTTTCTTCCGTGTATACTCTGGTGTTCTTGAGTCAGGTTCATACGTAAGAAACTCTTCAAAAGGGAAACGTGAACGTGTGGGTCGTATCCTGCAAATGCACGCAAACTCCCGTGAAGAAATCTCTAAAGTATATGCTGGAGACATTGCAGCAGCAGTTGGTCTGAAAGATACATCTACTGGAGATACGCTATGTGATGAAAAGAGTCTAGTTATTCTTGAATCTATGGTATTCCCAGAGCCTGTTATCTCTCTATCTGTTGAGCCTAAATCAAAAGCCGACCAAGATAAAATGACTACTGCACTACAAAAACTTCAAGAGGAAGATCCAACATTCCGTGCGCATACTGACCAGGAAACAGGTCAAGTTATCATCGCGGGTATGGGTGAGCTTCACTTAGATATCATCGTTGACCGTATGAAACGTGAATTCAAAGTAGAAGCTAACGTAGGTGCTCCTCAAGTATCTTACCGTGAGACTTTCCGTGATACGGCTAAAGTTGAAGGTAAGTTCGCCCGTCAATCTGGTGGACGTGGACAATTCGGACACGTATGGATCGAATTCTCACCTAACGAAGAAGGTAAAGGATTCGAATTCGAGAACGGTATCGTCGGTGGTGTAGTTCCTCGTGAATACATCCCTGCAGTACAAGCCGGTCTATCTGACGCTTTAGAAAATGGTGTCTTAGCTGGTTTCCCACTAGTTGATGTTAAAGCAAGATTATTCGATGGTTCATACCATGATGTTGACTCCTCTGAAATGGCGTTTAAAATCGCTGCTTCTATGGCACTTAAGAATGCCGCTTCTAAATGTAAGCCGGTAATCTTAGAGCCAATGATGAAGGTTGAGGTTGTTATCCCTGAGGAATACCTTGGAGATATCATGGGTGATGTAACTTCTCGTCGTGGACGTGTAGAAGGTATGGAAGCACGCGGTAACGCTCAAGTCGTTAAAGCGTTCGTACCTCTATCAGAAATGTTTGGATATGCAACTTCCCTTCGTTCTAACACACAAGGACGTGGAACATACTCCATGCACTTCGATCACTATGAAGAAGTACCTAAATCGATTTCTGAAGAAATCATCAAAAAAAATAAAGGTGAATAATTGATTTATTCCCTTTAATAAAGTATAAATACTATTGTAAGCATTACTGGTTCAGGGGTGGACATAAACTGCCTCTGGATTAGCCTAACTAATATACTTATTTTCTTTAAAATTAAAGGAGGATTTTCAAATGGGTAAGGAAAAATTTGATCGTTCCAAGCAACATGCGAATATCGGTACAATCGGTCACGTTGACCATGGTAAAACAACTCTAACAGCTGCAATCACAACTACACTTCACAAGAAGTATGGTCGTGGAACTGCAATGGCATATGACCAAATTGACGGTGCTCCAGAAGAAAGAGAGCGTGGAATCACAATCTCTACAGCACACGTTGAGTATGAAACTGATACTCGTCACTATGCACACGTTGACTGCCCAGGACATGCTGACTATGTTAAAAACATGATCACTGGTGCTGCACAAATGGATGGTGGGATCCTAGTAGTATCTGCTGCTGACGGCCCAATGCCACAAACTCGTGAGCACATCCTTCTTTCTCGTCAAGTAGGTGTACCTTACCTAGTTGTATTCATGAACAAATGTGACATGGTAGACGACGAAGAGCTACTTGAATTAGTAGAAATGGAAGTACGTGACCTTCTTTCTGAGTACGATTTCCCTGGTGATGACGTACCAGTAATCAAAGGTTCTGCTCTTAAAGCTCTTGAGGGAGATCCTGAGTGGGAAGAGAAAATCTTCGAACTTATGGAAGCTGTAGATAGCTACATCCCAACTCCAGAGCGTGACACTGAAAAACCATTCATGATGCCTGTTGAGGACGTATTCTCAATCACAGGTCGTGGTACAGTTGCTACTGGTCGTGTTGAGCGTGGACAAGTTAAAGTTGGAGACACTATCGACATCATCGGTCTTTCTGAAGAACCAAAATCTACTACTGTAACAGGTGTAGAAATGTTCCGTAAGCTTCTTGACTATGCTGAAGCTGGAGACAACATCGGTGCACTACTTCGTGGTGTAGCTCGTGAAGATATCCAACGTGGACAAGTACTTGCTAAGCCAGGTACAATCACTCCACACACAAAGTTCAAAGCAGAAGTTTATGTTCTTTCTAAAGAAGAGGGTGGACGTCACACTCCATTCTTCACTAACTACCGCCCACAGTTCTACTTCCGTACAACTGACGTAACTGGTATCTGTAACCTTCCTGAAGGTGTAGAAATGGTTATGCCTGGCGATAACATCGAAATGACTGTTGAGCTTATCGCTCCAATCGCTATCGAAGAAGGTACTAAGTTCTCTATCCGTGAGGGTGGACGTACTGTAGGTGCTGGAGTAGTAGCTACAATCACTGAGTAATCATTGATATCAAAAACAGATGGACACCATGTCCATCTGTTTTTTTGTGTTTAAATTGCTATACCACTTGGACGTACTACCACGAATATGATAATGGTGTTGTCGAGTTTCTTCTATATAGTATAGTACTTGTATATTTATGTTGATCAACCTCCAGTATGAATTATAAAAAGTTGAAAAATGTCGATTATGACTCACCCTTCATATTAATTATATTTCTTCATGAATAAATAATTGAAACACTAAGTTGATTGGAGCGGAAGGATGTTCGACTCCTGCGGGAATAGCGGGACAGGTGAGACCCCGCAGGCGAAGCAGAGGAGGCTCACCGCCCGCCCCGCGGAAAGCGAACATCCTGGAGCGTAAATCAACAAGCACTCACTCTTTAGGAGGTAGTAGAAATAAGTTCTAATATAGAATGAATACTAGTTCCCTTTGAATTAATGTTTTCTTTAATTCACTATAACCGTTATATTAAATATTGTGAAAATACCACAAAACCTTGAAAACAACACGGTTCGTTTGTATAATAGAGAAAGTGTGCAAAACATAAAGAATTTGCAAGAAACAGTTGCATCTTCTAGGTGTTTTAGTTATAATAGACAATGTTGGTCTTTGACTGCGATGAAACAGAAGGTTGCTGACACACACGGCCGCTTTGCCATGGCGAGTGTGTGGGAAATTTCTGTGGAGAATGTCTATTCAAAAATAGGCGATAAAGGAGGGAAAATAATGGCAAAACAAAAGATTCGTATCCGTTTAAAGGCTTATGATCACAGAATTCTTGATCAATCAGCTGAGAAAATTGTTGAAACAGCAAAACGTTCTGGTGCGGCGGTTTCTGGACCGATCCCACTACCAACAGAAAAGTCTGTTTACACAATCTTACGTGCTGTGCACAAATACAAAGATTCTCGTGAGCAATTCGAAATGCGTACTCATAAACGCTTAATCGACATTGTAAACCCAACACCTCAAACAGTTGATGCGCTTATGCGTTTAGACTTACCATCAGGTGTAGATATCGAAATCAAACTTTAATTCATAAAAACCATAATTATTAGGAGGTGTGACTTATGACCAAAGGAATCTTAGGAAGAAAGATCGGTATGACTCAAGTTTTCGCTGAAAACGGTGATCTTATCCCTGTAACTGTTATCGAAGCTGCTCAAAACGTGGTACTTCAAAAGAAATCTATCGATGTTGATGGCTACGAAGCTATCCAAGTAGGTTTTGAAGACAAACGTGAAAAGCTTTCTAACAAACCAGAGAGAGGCCACGTTGCTAAAGCTGAAACTGCTCCTAAGCGCTTCATCCGTGAAATCCGCGGTGTAAACGTAGAAGAGTACGAAGTTGGTCAAGAAGTCAAAGTTGATATTTTCGCAGCAGGCGAAATCGTAGATGTAACAGGAGTATCAAAAGGTAAAGGATTCCAAGGTGCTATCAAGCGTCATAACCAATCTCGCGGACCTATGTCCCATGGTTCTCGTTACCACCGTCGTCCTGGTTCAATGGGTCCTGTTGATCCAAACCGTGTATTCAAGGGTAAATTACTACCTGGACGTATGGGCGGAGAGCAAATTACAATTCAGAACCTTGAAATTGTAAAAGTTGATGCTGAACGTAACCTTATCTTAGTTAAAGGTAATGTACCTGGACCTAAGAAACAACTAATCAAAGTAAAGTCAGCTATTAAAGCAAACTAATAGAACTTTTCAAGAAAGGAGGAAACAAGAATGCCGAAAGTAGCATTATTTAACCAAAGCGGTTCTAAAGTTGGTGATATCGAACTTAATGACACTGTTTTTGGTATTGAACCAAACAAACATGTAATGTTTGAAGCAGTATTGATGCAAAGAGCTTCTTTACGTCAAGGTAATCACAAAGTAAAAAATCGTTCTGAAGTACGTGGCGGTGGGCGTAAGCCTTGGCGTCAAAAAGGAACAGGTCGTGCTCGTCAAGGGTCAATCCGTTCTCCACAATGGCGCGGTGGTGGTACTGTATTTGGACCAGTTCCACGCAGCTACAGCTACAAACTTCCTAAGAAGGTTCGTCGCTTAGCGATTAAATCTGCTCTTTCTTCTAAAGTAGTAGAAGAAAACATTTTAGTATTAGAAGCATTATCATTCGATGCTCCTAAAACAAAAGAATTTGCTAACGTTCTTAAAGGTCTTTCAGTTAACTCTAAAACATTAGTAATCACTGATGGTCTTGACGAAAACGTAGCACTTTCAGCTCGTAACATCCCTGGTGTAACTGTTGTTCCTGCTGATGGAATTAGCGTTCTGGACGTATTAGGACATGACAAACTAGTGATGACTAAATCAGCTGTTGAAAAAGTAGAGGAGGTGCTTGCATAATGGATGTACGTGAAATCATTAAGCGCCCCGTAATTACTGAGGCTTCAACTGATCTTATGTCTGAGAAAAAATATACTTTCGAAGTTGATACTAGAGCGAACAAAACTCAAGTAAAAGACGCTGTTCAAGAAATCTTTGACGTGAAAGTAGAAAAAGTTAACATCATGAACTACAAAGGTAAGTTCAAACGCATGGGTAAACACGCTGGTTACACTAACAAGCGTCGTAAAGCAATCGTTAAACTTACTGCAGATAGTAAAGAAATCGAATTCTTTGAAGTATAAAATCTTTTAATTAAGAAGAGGAGGGAAAAACATGGCGATTAAAAAGTATAAACCTACCTCTAATGGTCGTCGCGGCATGACTAGTTCTGATTTCGCTGAAATCACTACGGATTCTCCGGAAAAGTCACTTTTAGCACCCCTACACAAAAAGGGTGGCCGTAACAACCAAGGTAAGTTAACAGTTCGTCATCAAGGTGGCGGTCACAAGCGCCAATACCGTATCATCGACTTCAAACGTGAAAAAGATGGTATACCTGGACGCGTTGCTACGATCGAATACGATCCAAACCGCTCAGCAAACATTGCACTAATTAACTACGCTGATGGGGAAAAACGTTACATTCTTGCACCGAAAACAATCGAAGTAGGTATGGAAGTAATGTCTGGTCCTGAAGCAGATATTAAAGTGGGTAACGCATTACCACTTATCAACATCCCTGTTGGTACAATCGTACACAATATCGAACTTAAACCAGGTAAGGGTGGCCAGTTAGTACGTTCTGCTGGAACATCTGCTCAAGTACTTGGTAAAGAAGGTAAATATGTACTTGTACGTCTTAACTCTGGTGAAACTCGTATGATCCTTTCTGCTTGTCGTGCTACTGTAGGTCAAGTTGGAAATGAACAACACGAATTAATCAACATTGGTAAAGCCGGACGTTCTCGTTGGTTAGGTAAACGCCCAACAGTTCGTGGTTCTGTAATGAACCCTAACGATCACCCACACGGTGGTGGTGAAGGACGCGCTCCAATCGGACGTAAATCACCAATGTCTCCATGGGGTAAACCTACTCTTGGATACAAGACACGTAAGAAAAACAACAAATCTGATAAATTTATTGTGCGTCGTCGCAAAAAATAACGGGATTGTACTACGGTTCCTGAAAAGAGCCGTAGATCAATCACGAAGGGAGGTTCAAACATGGGTCGTAGCTTAAAAAAAGGACCTTTTGTTGATGATCATTTAATGAATAAGATCGAGAAATTGAACGAAACTGAAGGCAAACAAGTTGTTAAAACTTGGTCTCGTCGCTCAACGATCTTCCCAGCATTCATCGGTCACACTATCGCAGTTTACGATGGTCGTAAACATGTACCTGTATACGTCACTGAAGACATGGTAGGACACAAGCTTGGTGAATTCGCACCATCTCGTACTTACAAAGGTCATGCAAGTGATGATAAGAAAACAAGACGCTAATTGAGAGGAGGGTATCCTAATGCAAGCAAAAGCTGTTGCAAGAACAGTACGTATTGCTCCTCGTAAAGTACGTTTAGTCGTTGATCTAATCCGAGGTAAGCAAGTTGGAGAAGCGGTTGCTATCTTAAAGCACACACCTAAAGCTGCTTCACCAGTAATCGAAAAAGTACTTAAGTCTGCTATTGCGAACGCAGAGCACAACTTTGATATGGATATTAATAGCCTAGTGGTAACTGAGGCTTATGTAAATGAAGGACCAACACTTAAACGTTTCCGTCCTCGTGCGATGGGACGTGCAAGTCAAATTAACAAACGTACAAGTCACATTACACTTGTCGTATCAGAAAAGAAGGAGGGATAAGCTGTGGGTCAAAAAGTACATCCGGTCGGACTTCGTGTCGGTATAATCCGTGATTGGGAATCTAAATGGTACGCAGATAAAGATTACGCTAATCTATTACACGAAGACATTAAAGTACGTGAATATATTGCAAAACGTTTAGTAGACGCTTCCGTTTCTAAAGTAGAAATCGAGCGCGCTGCAAATCGTATTAACATTACTGTTCATACAGCTAAGCCTGGTATGGTTATCGGTAAAGGTGGTACAGAAGTTGAAGCACTTCGTAAAGCTTTAAACGAGTTAACTTCAAAGCGTGTACACATCAACATCGTTGAAATTAAAAGAGCAGACGTTGATGCTAAATTAGTAGCTGAAAACATCGCTCGTCAATTAGAAAACCGTGTTTCTTTCCGTCGTGCTCAAAAGCAATCGATCCAACGCGCTATGCGTGCTGGTGCAAAAGGAATCAAAACACAAGTATCTGGTCGTTTAGGCGGAGCAGATATCGCTCGTGCAGAACATTACAGTGAAGGTACTGTTCCACTTCATACTCTACGCGCTGACATTGACTATGCTCATGCAGAAGCTGACACAACTTATGGTAAGCTTGGCGTTAAAGTATGGATCTACCGTGGAGAAGTTCTTCCTACAAGAAAGAAATCTGAGGAAGGAGGCAAATAATTATGTTATTACCTAAACGCGTTAAACATCGTCGCGAACACCGCGGAAAAATGCGTGGACGTGCTAAAGGCGGTCAAGAGGTAGCGTTCGGTGAATACGGTTTACAAGCAGTGGAAGCTTCTTGGATCACAAACCGTCAAATCGAAGCAGCTCGTATCGCTATGACTCGTTACATGAAACGTGGCGGTAAAGTATGGATTAAAATCTTCCCTCATAAACCTTACACTGCAAAACCTTTAGAAGTACGTATGGGTTCAGGTAAAGGTGCTCCAGAAGGTTGGGTAGCAGTAGTTAAGCCTGGAAAAATCATGTTTGAAATCGCTGGTGTATCTGAAGAGGTAGCTCGTGAAGCACTTCGTTTAGCATCACACAAACTTCCAATCAAAACGAAGTTTGTAAAACGTGAGGAAATTGGTGGTGAATCAAATGAAAACTAATGAAATTCGTGACCTAACCACTGCTGAAATTGAACAAAAAGTAAAAACTCTGAAAGAAGAGTTATTTAACCTTCGCTTCCAACTTGCGACTGGGCAATTAGAAAACACAGCTCGCATCCGTGAAGTCCGCAAAGGGATCGCTCGTATGAAAACTGTAATCCGTGAAAGAGAGATCGGGGTTAACAATCGATAAATGAGAGGAGGTTTGCTTAAATGAGTGACCGCAACCAACGTAAGGTATACACTGGCCGTGTTGTTTCCGACAAAATGGATAAAACAGTAACGGTTATGGTAGAAACTTATAAAAAGCATTCTCTATACGGCAAGCGCGTTAAGTACTCTAAGAAGTTTAAAACTCATGATGAGAACAACGAAGCAAAAGTAGGCGATATCGTACGTATCATGGAGACTCGTCCACTATCTGCTACAAAACGTTTCCGTTTAGTAGAAGTTGTTGAAAAAGCAGTTATTATCTAATATATTTGTTCGGATATTTTATATTCCGAAGGGAGGTTACCTACATGATTCAACAAGAATCACGTTTAAAAGTTGCTGACAACTCTGGTGCTCGTGAAGTATTAACTATCAAAGTACTTGGTGGTTCTGGACGCAAAACAGCTAACATCGGTGATGTTATCGTGTGTACAGTAAAACAAGCAACACCAGGTGGCGTTGTTAAAAAAGGTGACGTAGTAAAAGCGGTTGTTGTACGTACTAAATCTGGTGTACGTCGTCAAGACGGTACTTACATTAAGTTCGACGAGAACGCTTGTGTAATTATCCGTGACGATAAGGGACCACGTGGAACTCGTATCTTCGGACCTGTTGCTCGTGAACTACGTGACAGCAACTTTATGAAAATTGTATCTTTAGCTCCAGAAGTTCTTTAATAGATATTAGCATTGGGCCATTCAAGGAGGTGCGATGAAATGCATGTAAAAAAAGGCGATAAAGTAATGGTCATTACTGGGAAAGATAAAGGCAAAACAGGTGTTGTTCTTGCTTCATTCCCTAAGAAAGACCGAGTGCTAGTTGAAGGAATCAACGTTGTAAAAAAACACGCTAAGCCTTCACAGATGAACCCGCAAGGCGGTATCATCAGCCAAGAAGCATCTATCCATGTATCAAATGTTATGCTTCTAGATCCGAAATCTAACGAGCCAACTCGTGTAGGTTATAAGACAGAAGACAGCAAGAAAGTACGTGTAGCAAAAAAATCAGGTGAAGTTCTAGATAAATAGTACGATTAAGAAGGGAGGTATTCTGAATGAACCGCCTAAAAGAAAAATTTCAACAAGAAATCAGTCCAGCTCTAGTGAGCAAATTCAATTACAAATCAGTAATGGAAGTACCTAAAGTTGAAAAGATCGTTGTCAACATGGGTATCGGTGATGCTGTTCAAAACTCAAAAGCTCTTGATGTAGCTGTTGATGAATTAACTCAAATCACTGGTCAAAAGCCAGTTGTAACTAAAGCTAAAAAATCTATCGCAGGCTTCCGTCTACGTGAAGGTATGCCAATCGGTGCAAAAGTTACTCTACGCGGAGAGCGTATGTACCAATTCTTAGATAAATTAATTTCTGTTTCACTTCCACGTGTACGTGACTTCCGTGGTGTTTCTAAAAAAGCATTCGACGGTCGCGGTAACTACACATTAGGAGTTAAAGAGCAATTGATTTTCCCTGAGATTGACTATGATAAAGTGTCTAAAGTACGTGGTATGGATATCGTAATCGTAACAACTGCGAACACAGACGAAGAAGCTCGTGAATTATTGACACAAATCGGAATGCCATTCCAAAAGTAATCGCTATATAAGGGAGGCGAAAATGTGGCTAAAAAATCTATGATTGCGAAACAAAAACGCGCGCCAAAGCATAATGTTCAAGCGTACACACGTTGCGAACGTTGCGGACGTCCTCATTCAGTAATCCGTAAATTCAAGCTTTGCCGTATTTGTTTCCGTGAACTTGCATACAAGGGTCAGATTCCTGGCGTTAAGAAAGCTAGTTGGTAATACCCTATATTGGGAAGGAGGTAAATTATTATGACAATGACAGATCCAATTGCAGATTTGCTAACTCGCATCCGTAATGCGAACATGGTTCGTCACGAAAGATTAGAAGTTCCTGCTTCTAACATCAAGAAAGAAATTGCAGAAATCCTTAAACGTGAAGGTTTCGTACGTGACGTAGAATATGTAGAAGATAACAAGCAAGGTGTTATCCGCATTTTCTTAAAATATGGAGCAAACAACGAACGCGTAATTACTGGATTAAAGCGTATCTCTAAACCTGGTTTACGTGTATATGCAAAATCAACTGAAGTACCTAAAGTATTAAACGGATTAGGTATCGCACTTGTTTCAACTTCTTCAGGTGTTTTAACTGATAAAGAAGCTCGTGCTCAACAAGTAGGCGGAGAAGTACTAGCTTACGTTTGGTAATATTTTTTATATGAATGGAGGTGCAACAGGATGTCACGTGTAGGAAAACTACCAATCGAAATTCCATCTGACGTTACTCTAACAGTAGGTGAAAACAACACTGTAACTGTAAAAGGACCTAAAGGGGAACTTTCTCGTACATTCAATTCTGATATTAAAGTAGAATTAGAAGGAAACGTAGCAACAGTTACTCGTCCTTCTGATGCAAAAGAACACCGCGCGTTACACGGTACAACTCGTGCCCTAATCGCGAACATGGTTGAAGGTGTATCTAAAGGATTCCAAAGAAATCTTGAGCTAGTCGGTGTTGGTTACCGTGCTCAAAAACAAGGTACTAAGCTTGTACTTAACGTTGGTTACTCTCACCCAGTTGAGATCGAACCAGAACAAGGTATTGAGATCGAAGTACCGGCAAACACAAAGATATCTATCAAAGGTATCGACAAAGAACGTGTTGGAGCATTAGCTGCTAACATTCGTGCTGTACGCTCTCCTGAGCCTTACAAAGGAAAAGGTATTCGCTACGAAGGTGAATATGTTCGTCGTAAAGAAGGTAAAACAGGTAAATAATGCCGCGTAGGCAAAAGAAAGGAGTGACCGTAGGTGATTACTAAGCCAGATAAGAACAAAACACGTAAGAAGAGACATGCTCGTGTCCGTTCAAAAATTACTGGAACTGAAACTCGTCCTCGTTTGAACGTTTTCCGTTCTAACAAAAATATCTACGCTCAACTTATCGATGATATGAACGGTGTTACTCTAGTAAGTGCATCTTCTCAAGATAAAGATTTCGATCTAGACTCAGCTGCTACTATCGATGCAGCAGCGAAAGTTGGAGAACTAGTTGCGAAACGTGCAGTAGAAAAAGGATTAAAATCTGTAGTATTTGACCGTGGTGGATATTTATATCATGGCCGTATCAAAGCTTTGGCTGAAGCAGCTCGTGAAAACGGCTTAGAATTTTAATAAAAAAAGGAGGGACAATCCAGATGCGTCGTATTGATCCAAGTAAACTAGAATTTGAAGAACGCGTAGTTACAATCAATCGTGTTGCGAAAGTTGTAAAAGGTGGACGTCGTTTCCGTTTCGCTGCTCTTGTAGTAGTAGGCGACAAAAACGGTCACGTTGGTTTCGGAACTGGTAAAGCTCAGGAAGTACCTGATGCAATCCGTAAAGCGATTGAAGATGCGAAGAAAAATCTAATTGAAGTTCCTATGGTTGAAGGTACAACTCCTCACCTGGTAACTGGACGATTTGGTGCTGGTCAAATTCTTATCAAACCTGCTTCTGCGGGTACAGGAATTATTGCTGGTGGACCTGTTCGTGCCGTACTTGAATTAGCTGGTGTTCAAGACATCCTATCTAAATCTTTAGGATCTAACACTCCAATTAACATGGTTCGCGCTACTATCGAAGGTTTAAAACAATTAAAGCGTGCTGAAGACGTTGCAAAACTACGTGGTAAATCAGTAGAAGAGATATTAGGATAAGGGAGGGATAACGATGGCTAACAAACTAGAAATTACCCTCACTCGCAGTACAATTGGTCGTCCACAAGATCAACGTAAAACTGTTGAAGCTTTAGGACTTCGCAAAATGCATCAAACTGTTGAACAACAAGATAATGCTGCTATCCGCGGTATGATCAATAAAGTTGCTCACCTTGTAACGGTTACAGAAAAATAATCGATTTCTTTCGAAAAAAAGGAGGTGCCGACATGAAATTACATGAGTTAAAACCTACAGAAGGTTCACGTAAAGTCCGCAATCGTGTAGGACGTGGTATTGGTTCAGGTAATGGAAAGACTTCTGGTAAAGGTCATAAAGGACAAAACGCTCGTTCAGGTGGCGGAACTCGTCCTGGCTTTGAGGGTGGTCAAACACCATTGTTCCAACGTCTACCGAAACGTGGATTCACGAACATCAACCGTAAAGAATACGCAATCGTCAATCTTGACGCATTGAATCGCTTCGAAGATGGTACAGAAGTTACTCCAGCGCTACTTGTAGAAACTGGCGTTGTAAGTAACGAAAAAGCAGGAATTAAGATTCTTGGTAAAGGTTCAATCGAGAAAAAGCTTACTGTAAAAGCACAGAAATTCTCAACCACTGCTAAAGAAGCTATCGAAGCTGCTGGCGGTACATCCGAGGTGATCTAATGTTTCAAACTGTCTCCAATTTTATGCGCGTGGGTGATATAAGAAATAAAATTATTTTCACCCTTCTAATGTTAATAGTCTTCCGTCTTGGTACCTTTATTCCGGTGCCAAACGTAGACGCTAATGTGTTGAAAATGCAAGACCAAGCAGGAATTCTTGGATTCCTGAATACATTTGGTGGCGGTGCTCTTCAAAACTTCTCCATCTTTGCGATGGGTATCATGCCTTACATTACCGCTTCAATCATCGTACAGCTCCTTCAAATGGATGTTGTTCCGAAGTTTACAGAGTGGTCTAAGCAAGGTGAAGTCGGACGCCGTAAGTTAGCTCAGTTTACACGTTATTTCACCATCGTTCTAGGGTTTATCCAAGCTTTAGGTATGTCCTATGGTTTCAACAGAATATATGGTGGAATGCTTATCCAAAGCCCTGGAGTTAGTACGTACCTACTAATAGCGTTAGTTCTGACAGCTGGTACGGCTTTTCTTATGTGGTTAGGTGAACAAATCACGGCTAAAGGTGTGGGGAATGGTATCTCGATCCTGATCTTTGCAGGTATCGTTGCCGCTATCCCTAACACAGTAAACCAAATCTATGCTCAACAAATTGAAGGAGCAGGCGAACAGCTCTTCCTTCGAATTGTGGTTCTTGCACTTCTTGTTTTAGCAGTTATTGCAATCGTAGTTGGTGTTGTGTTTATTCAGCAAGCACTTCGTAAAATTCCGATTCAATATGCAAAACGTTTAGTGGGGCGTAGTCCGGTTGGTGGACAATCAACACATCTACCATTAAAGGTGAATGCTGCGGGTGTTATTCCAGTTATCTTTGCGATTTCTTTCATTATCACGCCACAGACCATTTCATCCTTCTTTGGAGAAAATGATGTGACTAGTACAATACAGTACATTTTTGATTACACTAAACCAGTTGGTATGATCATCTATGTAGCTCTGATCGTTGCCTTTACGTATTTCTATGCTTTCATTCAAGTGAATCCAGAACAAATGGCTGAAAACTTGAAGAAGCAAGGTGGATATATCCCTGGTATTCGTCCAGGTAAAACCACACAAGAGTATCTCACTCGCGTTCTGTATCGTCTAACATTTGTTGGGGCAATCTTCTTAGCTGTTATCTCAATTCTTCCTGTTTTCTTCATTAACTTTGCAGGATTACCTCCTGCAGCTCAAATCGGTGGAACAAGCTTACTAATCGTAGTGGGTGTTGCACTTGAGACAATGAAGCAACTTGAAGCACAGTTAGTGAAACGTCACTACAAAGGATTTATTAAATAAGAGGGTTTTCGGGAACATTTTGTTCCTGAGACCATTTTATAGACAATTAGGGGGAGTTCGAGTGAATATAGTTCTTATGGGCTTACCAGGCGCAGGAAAAGGCACTCAAGCTGAAAAGATCGTAGAAAAATATGGTATCCCCCATATCTCTACAGGAGACATGTTCCGTGCAGCTATCAAAGGCGGTACTGAGCTAGGCTTGAAGGCTAAATCATTCATGGATAATGGCGATCTTGTTCCTGATGAAGTAACAATCGGTATTGTTCGTGAACGTTTAAGCAAAGAGGACTGTGAAAAGGGCTTCTTACTGGATGGGTTTCCAAGAACGGTTGCTCAGGCAGAAGCACTTGAAAACATCCTGGCTGATCTTGGTAAAAAAATGAATTATGTCATTAATATAAATGTAGATAAGGACATCCTGATGGAGCGCTTGACAGGTCGCAGGATCTGTAAAGAGTGCGGCGCTACTTATCATCTTGTCTTTAATCCGCCAACAGAAGAGGGCGTTTGTGATCGCTGCGGCGGCGAGTTATATCAACGCGCAGATGACAACGAAGAAACGGTACAAAATCGTTTAGACGTAAACATTAAACAAACTCAACCACTATTGGCTTACTACGAAGACAAAGGCTATCTGAAAAACATTGACGGTCAACAAGACATCCATAGAGTGTTTGATGACATTGATGAACTACTTGGAGGCCTTTCATAATGATCATTTCTAAAACTCCGAGAGAGATTGAGATTATGCGGCAGGCTGGAAAGATTGTGGCATTAACTCATGCGGAATTGCGAAAGTATATTTCTCCGGGAATATCGACGAAGGAATTGGATGCAATTGCTGAAAAATTCATTCGTAAACATGATGCAATTCCATCTTTTAAAGGGTATAATGGGTTTCGTGGCAGCATCTGTGCTTCAGTCAACAATGAGTTGGTTCATGGAATTCCAGGCGATCGGGTATTGAAGGATGGCGATATAATCAGTATCGATATCGGTGCTAAATATAACGGTTATCACGGTGACTCCGCTTGGACGTATCCAGTTGGAACAATAGATGATGAAACCCAGAAGCTTCTCAATGTTACAGAAGAATCATTATTTCTGGGGCTTAAAGAAGCTAAACCAGGCGAGCGTCTGTCGAATATCTCTCATAGTATACAAACTTTTGTTGAGGCTAATGGCTTTTCTATCGTTCGAGAGTATGTGGGACACGGAGTTGGTCAAGACTTACATGAGGATCCTCAAATTCCTCATTATGGACCACCCAACAAAGGTCCTCGTTTAAAGCCTGGCATGGTACTGGCTATTGAACCAATGGTTAATGCAGGAAGTCGATATGTTAGAACGTTATCAGATAACTGGACAGTCGTCACAGTAGATGATAAAATGTGTGCGCACTTTGAACACACCATTGCAATTACTGAAGACGGCTATGAGATATTGACGAAAGCCTAAGTGAAGGTGATTGGATTGATCGAGTCAGATTCGACGATACCGAGGATTGGTCAGATTGTTCAAACCCTTAAAGGGAGAGAAACAGGAAGCTACTCGGTCGTTGTTCAGCAATTGGATGAACGTTTTGTACTCATAGCAGATGGGGATAGACGAAAGTTTGATCGCGCCAAGCGAAAGAACATCGCTCATCTTCACTTGTGTGACTATGTTTCTCCAGAAGTTCAAAACAGTATTATTGAATCAGGCAGAGTAACGAACGGTAAACTGCGTTATGCTGTTTCAAAGTTTGTTAACGAAGTTTTAAATGATGAGAAGAAGGGAGACATGTTCGATGGCTAAGGATGATGTAATTGAAGTTGAAGGTAAGGTCGCTGAGACTTTGCCCAATGCGATGTTTAAGGTAGAATTAGAAAATGGTCATACAGTACTGGCACATGTTTCAGGAAAGATCCGTATGCATTTCATTCGTATCCTACCTGGTGACAAGGTAACAGTAGAATTATCACCGTATGACTTAACTCGTGGTAGAATCACTTATCGTTATAAATAATCTATTGCACTCCGTACTATTAAGGAGGTTAGAATAAGATGAAAGTTAGACCATCTGTTAAACCAATCTGCGAAAAATGTAAAGTTATTCGTAGAAAAGGTAAAGTTATGGTTATCTGTGAAAACCCTAAACATAAACAAAAACAAGGCTAATCTTAAAGGAGGTGCGCTATCACTATGGCACGTATTGCTGGTGTAGACATTCCACGTGACAAACGTGTTGTCATTTCATTAACATACATCTACGGTATTGGTAAAAATACTGCAGCGAAAATCTTATCTGAAGCTGGTGTATCTGAGGATACTCGCGTTCGCGATCTTACTGACGACGAACTAGGAAAGATTCGTGATATCGTTGATAAATTAAAAGTAGAAGGTGATCTTCGTCGTGAAGTATCACTAAACATCAAACGTCTTATGGAAATCGGTTCATACCGCGGTCTTCGTCACCGTCGTGGACTACCTGTTCGTGGACAACATACGAAGAACAATGCTCGTACACGTAAAGGTCCTCGTAAGACTGTAGCTAACAAGAAAAAATAATAGGTAAAGGAGGTTACTTCTTAGTATGGCACGTAAAACAAACACTCGTAAACGTCGTGTGAAAAAGAATATCGAAGCTGGTATTGCACACATTCGTTCTACATTCAATAACACAATCGTAACTATTACTGATGTTCACGGAAATGCTGTTGCTTGGTCAAGTGCAGGTTCACTAGGATTCAGAGGTTCTCGTAAATCCACTCCATTCGCAGCGCAAATGGCAGCTGAAACTGCAGCGAAAGCTTCTCAAGAACATGGTTTAAAAACTCTTGAAGTAACAGTTAAAGGTCCTGGTGCTGGTCGTGAAGCAGCTATCCGTGCTCTTCAAGCAGCAGGTCTAGAAGTTACTGCAATCAGAGACGTTACTCCAGTTCCTCATAATGGATGCCGTCCACCAAAACGTCGCCGCGTTTAATTTTTCTGTATAAATTTTGTATCGTTGTCTATAATGGGATATGATACAAGATACGTTCATTCAGAAAAGTAACCAGTTGTTGGTGCACAATAGGGAACGTAAACATGGGGAATTTCGGACTTTAACTTATTTAGCCCGGAGTTTCGACGTTTTGAAGGAGGGTAAATATTAATGATCGAAATTGAAAAGCCAAAAATTGAAACGGTTGAGATCAGCGATGATGCCACATATGGAAAGTTCGTCGTAGAACCACTTGAGCGTGGATATGGTACAACTTTGGGTAACTCCTTACGTCGTATCCTACTATCGTCACTCCCAGGTGCTGCTGTCACATCTATTCAAATAGATGGAGTACTGCATGAGTTTTCAACAATTGAAGGCGTCGTAGAGGATGTCACATCCATCATTTTGAATATCAAGAAGCTAGCGTTAAAGATTTACTCTGATGAAGAGAAAACGCTAGAAATTGATGTACAGGGCGAAGGAGTTGTAACGGCTGCTGATATTACTCATGATAGTGATGTAGAAGTGTTAAATCCTGATTTGCACATCGCAACATTATCTAAGAGTGGACACTTCCGTGTGCGTTTAAGCGCATCACGTGGACGTGGATACAGACCAGCAGACCAGAACAAACGTGAGGATCTTCCTATTGGCGTGATCCCAATCGATTCTATTTACACTCCAGTTTCACGCGTTAACTATCAAATAGAAAATACTCGTGTTGGTCAAATGACGAACTACGATAAACTTTCTCTTGATGTATGGACTGATGGAAGTATTGGACCAAAAGAAGCGATTTCTTTAGGTGCTAAGATTCTAACAGAACACTTAAATATTTTCGTTGGCCTTACAGATGAAGCGCAGAATGCTGAAATCATGGTAGAAAAAGAAGAAGACCAAAAAGAGAAAGTTCTTGAGATGACGATCGAAGAATTAGATCTTTCTGTTCGTTCTTATAACTGCCTGAAGCGTGCTGGAATCAATACTGTTCAAGAGCTTGCTAACAAGACAGAAGAAGATATGATGAAAGTGCGTAACTTAGGACGTAAATCACTTGAAGAGGTTAAAGTTAAACTTGAAGACCTTGGACTTGGCTTACGTAAAGACGACTGATAACATCTTCTTTCATATATAGATTCAACAAAGGAGGGAACCCTTAATGGCTTACAGAAAGTTAGGACGTACCAGTGCTCAACGTAAAGCAATGCTACGTGATTTAGCTACAGACCTAATCATTAACGAGCGCATCGAAACAACTGAAACTCGTGCGAAAGAGCTTCGTTCAGTTGTGGAAAAAATGATCACTTTAGGTAAACGTGGTGACGTTCATGCTCGTCGTCAAGCTGGTGCATACATTCGTAAAGAAGTTGCAAACGCTGAAAACAACCAAGATGCTTTACAAAAGTTATTCTCTGACATCGCTCCTCGTTACACAGAGCGTCAAGGCGGATATACTCGCATTATGAAGGTTGGTCCTCGCCGTGGTGACGGTGCTCCAATGGCAATCATCGAATTAGTTTAATAATTCGTGACTACTAACATTAAGGGCGGGACAGTTAATCCTTAACTGCTTCTTTGCCCTTTTTGTATAAGTGCATGTTGATGAAAAGCAGAGCGTTACGATGAGCAGCGCTGTCTGACTCGTCTAGCTCGTGCACCCCTTCCAACTTCTATATTCATAGAAGCTGTTCAATGGTTGAACAAGAAAAGATGCTCTTTTCTTTGGTCGGGGTGCAGGCTTTTTTTTATATGCAGAGATTTTTATAGCAGAGCTGAGTATGGAAGAGCGTAGAGGAGGTTACAGAAATTGAAGGAAATCATTAAAGTAGACGATGTGCATTTCAGATACCCTGATCAGAATACCTACGCCCTTAAAGGCATTAGTCTGACTGTCAATCAAGGTGAATGGCTGGCGATTGTCGGACATAACGGTTCCGGTAAGTCGACGCTTGCCAAAATGTTGAATGGGCTTCATTTTCCTGAGAAGGGGAGTGTAACGGTTGATGGGATTGTTCTTTCAGAAGGATCTATATGGGACATCCGTTCAAAGCTGGGTATGGTTTTTCAAAATCCCGATAATCAGTTTGTTGGTGCTACAGTAGAAGATGATGTGGCTTTTGGGTTAGAAAACCATGGGGTACCGTATGAAACAATGGTACAGAGAGTCACTGATGCTTTAAAAAGTGTCCATATGGAAGATTTTCTTGTTCAAGAGCCGCACCATTTGTCAGGTGGTCAAAAACAGCGTGTAGCGATCGCCGGGGTCGTAGCCCTGCAGCCATCGATCATCATCTTAGATGAAGCTACATCCATGCTTGATCCAAAAGGAAGAAAAGAAGTTCTTGAAACGGTTCGTAAGCTGAAAGAGGAAGAAAACTTAACGGTGATCTCCATTACCCATGACCTGGAAGAAGCAACAAAGGCAGATCGAATGATTGTATTAAATCAAGGGGGGGTTTTTAAGGAGGGTATCCCGGAAGATATTTTTCTATTAGAGGACAAGTTAATCGGACTGGGACTGGACTCCCCTTTTACGATTAAGCTTGCCGGAGCCCTTAAAGAAGCAGGGATTCCCCTGTCTAAAACCTATTTTACAGAAGAAGAGTTGGTGGATGAGTTATGCAAATCACATTTCAACAGGTAGAATACCGATATTCATTCAACACTCCATTCGAAAAACTTGCCCTTCAAGATATCAATCTTTCCATCCCGACAGGTCAGTTTCTCGCGGTTATCGGTCACACCGGTTCGGGAAAGTCAACACTCCTCCAGCATTTAAACGGATTGTTAAAGCCTACGGAAGGTCTTGTCCAGGTAGGAGAATATCAAATAAAAGCGAAGCAAAAGGCAAAAAGTTTAAAGCCGGTAAGACAGAAAGTAGGCATCGTCTTTCAATTTCCTGAGCATCAGCTGTTTGAAGAAACCGTGCTCAAGGATATTTGCTACGGTCCAATGAACTTTGGCGTATCGGAGGAAGAAGCGATACGAAGAGCGAAAGAGTTGATCGTAAAGGTGGGTCTCTCTGAAGAGGTATTACAAAAATCTCCATTTGATTTATCAGGGGGACAAATGAGACGGGTAGCCATTGCAGGTGTACTTGCTATGAATCCGGAGGTCATTGTCTTAGACGAACCTACGGCAGGACTCGATCCCAGAGGTCAACGTGAGATCATGGACATGTTCTATGCTCTTCATAAAGAAAAGGGACTGACAACCATTCTCGTTACCCATAGCATGGAAGACGCAGCTCATTACGCAGAAGAGATTGTGATTATGCAGAAGGGCCGCCTAAAGAGAAAGGGAAGTCCTGAAGAGATTTTCTCCCAGGCAGATGAACTGTTTGAGATGGGATTAGACGTTCCCGACGTCGTTCGTTTTCAATATCAATTTGAACAGAAAACGGGGAAGAAGCTCCCGAAAACCTGTTTAACGATAGAGGAATTAGCTTCAGCCATCCGTTCACTTCGAGATGGAGGTGAAGCCCCATGATGGAGAAAATGATCTTTGGCCGATATGTACCCGCTAAATCCATTCTTCATCAGATGGATCCAAGGGCAAAGCTCTTATTTATTTTTGGGTTTATATGTGTCGTCTTTTTAGCAAATAATTTTGTTACGTATGCACTGCTCGGCCTTTTTACGTTTAGCGCACTTATTCTTTCTAATCTTTCGCTGCGTTTTATTATCGGTGGATTGAAGCCTATCCTATGGTTAATCTTATTTACATTCTTCTTACATGTGTTTTTTACCAAGGAAGGCCCTGTCATTCTGGACATGGGAATATTGTCTGTTCATGAAGAGGGGTTAAGGCAGGGGATCTTTATTTCTTTACGATTCTTTTATCTGATTCTCGTAACGTCTTTATTAACCCTGACGACTTCCCCTATCACGATTACAGACGGTCTTGAGACGCTTCTGAATCCATTAAGAAAAGTAAAGTTTCCAGTTCATGAGCTGGCTCTTATGATGTCGATTTCTTTACGTTTCATTCCGACCTTGATGGAGGAAACAGATAAAATCATGAAAGCCCAAATCGCAAGGGGGGCTGAGTTTTCTTCCGGTCCCGTGAAAGACCGGATTAAAGCCATCATTCCTTTACTGATCCCTCTCTTTGTCAGCGCCTTTAAACGTGCTGAGGATCTGGCAACAGCCATGGAGGCAAGAGGGTATCAAGGTGGAGAAGGCAGAACGAAATACCGACTGTTATCCTGGCACAAGAAGGATACGGGAGCTTTAGTGGTACTGGCCCTTTTAACAGTTGTATTGATTATTTTTAGAGGATAACGGGAGTGTCGTGTATGCAGAGAGTGAAGTGTACCATCGCCTACGATGGGACTAATTTTCATGGTTATCAGGTTCAACCCAGTCAGCGAACCGTCCAGGGGCTCATCGAAGATATTCTATCCACTATCCATAAAGGGGAAAGAATCCGTATCAGTGGGTCGGGACGTACGGACGCTGGTGTCCATGCGAATGGTCAGGTTTTTCATTTTGATACACCATTGGCCATCCCTGAAGAGAAATGGCCGGTGGTACTGAACACCCGCTTACCGGATGAAGTAACCATTAAAGAAGCTGAGCTTGTTCCTACTGACTTCCACTCAAGGTTCTCTGTCCTACAGAAGGAATATCGATACCGTGTTTATACGGGAGAGTCGAGAAGTCCGTTTAACCGTCACTTTTCCCTTCATTATCCCTACACTTTATCTGTGACGGATATGGAGCGTGCTGCACGGCATCTGATCGGGGAGCATGACTTCACGAGTTTTTGTTCAGCGAAAACCGAAGTAGAAGATAAAGTAAGAACCATTCACCATATTGAGATTCAAGAGCATGAGGAAGAAATCATTTTTTCTTTTGTGGGAAATGGATTTCTCTATAATATGGTGAGGATATTGGTTGGTACATTATTAGAGGTAGGTTCTGGGAATATCCAAGTAGAAGAGATTCCTGGAATACTGGATGCCAGGGATCGTAATCGGGCAGGGAAGACTGCACCTCCTCATGGACTTTATCTGTGGAAGGTCGATTATGACCCTATTGTTAAATAGAAATTTATATTACTTTCAAAAAAAATACTAAAACAACTAATCCTGGTGTAACATTCTCTTGACAATAGACTGGGAACAAGATAATATAGCATATGGTATGTTATTAACCCCACGATAAGCCCCGGAAACTTATTGTGATTAGAAAATAAATACTACGGATTCATTAAATAGGAGGTTAAATCATGCGTACAACGTATATGGCAAAAGCCAACGAAATCGATCGTAAATGGTTCGTTGTAGATGCTGAAGGCAAAACTCTAGGACGTTTAGCTAGTGAAGTTGCTTCTATTCTACGCGGAAAACACAAACCAACATTCACACCACATGTAGACACTGGTGATCATGTTATCATTCTTAATGCTTCAAAAATTGAACTAACTGGTAAAAAGTTAACGGATAAGATCTACTACCGTCACACGAATCACCCAGGTGGTTTAAAGCAACGTACAGCATTAGAAATGCGTACAAACTACTCAGAGAAAATGTTAGAGCTTACTATCAAAGGTATGCTTCCAAAAGGTTCTCTAGGTCGTCAAATGTTCAAGAAATTACATGTGTATGCTGGAGCAGAGCATAAGCATCAAGCACAACAACCTGAAGTTTACGAACTTCGTGGATAATTAATAAGAGGAGGTTATTATCTTGGCTCAAGTTCAATATTACGGAACTGGTCGTCGTAAGAGCTCAGTAGCTCGTGTACGTTTAGTACCAGGTAACGGAAACATTGTTATCAATGATCGTGAAGTAGAAGTTTATATCCCATTCGCAGCACTAAGAGAAGTAATTAAGCAACCACTAGTTGCAACTGAAACTCTTGGTAACTATGACGTTTTAGTAAACGTTAATGGTGGAGGCTATGCTGGTCAAGCTGGTGCGATCCGTCACGGAATCGCTCGTGCTTTACTACAAGCAGATCCTGAGTACCGCGGAACTCTAAAACGCGCTGGATTATTAACTCGTGACTCTCGTATGAAAGAGCGTAAAAAATACGGTCTTAAAGGTGCACGTCGCGCGCCACAATTCTCTAAGCGTTAATTATTATTTCAAACAAAAGCTCAACCGATTCATTCGGTTGGGCTTTTTTTGTTGGGGACGGACCTCCAATTTCACCACACCATGAACTTCGATCAGCTTCATGGCCGGCATTGAATCGGGAGTTCCGTCCCTCAAAAAAATTGGTAACAGTTACTCGAATGAACTGTTGTGTTAAGTAGGAAAATACGTTCAAAGGGGTGGATGATCTTTGAACGTTATTACAACTTTCAATACAAAGAGAAGAGAAAAACAAATTAAGTCGGAAAGAACGTTGCTGAAAGAGATTTCGATTAAAATGCTTCAGGAAAGTGTCCGTAAGCATTTTGGATATATAAAGGTTCAGGGCGGTGTATTTATGCAGCAGGGCTTTGATGAGGCATGCTTTGATGTGGCCATTGAAGCTTATCTGCTGGGTGGAAAGGTTAGCAAGTTTGGATATACTGGTGAACCTTCTGATGTCGTTAAAAAGCGGTGCGAGGAAGAATTAAAACACTTTATCGATACGCTTTATAATTTCTGGTTGTATTGGTCTGAGATGGGCGTTTCCAATCAAGTTGATGAGTCCTTTTATTTTTGCTGTGAGCACTTTGTGGAAACATGGTGGTCAGAAGGGTATGAAAAGGGGATCAAGCGTCACAAACTGCGTTTGAATTAATCAATTCAGTTCTAAAAATCATTCTTGTCCCATATTTTTTAGTAAGGACAGCGGAGCTATAAAGAGTTTTTTCTCCGGGTTGAAACTGGGAAATAGGAGGACTGGAATGGTTCATAAACTAAAGGTCGTCGGGATAATTTCTGCACTGGCTATTTTATTATTCATTATTCAATATAAGGTTTTAGACAAGGATACATGGGATTCCTGGAACCTTCCTTTATCAGGTAAGATCATCTATATAGACCCAGGCCATGGCGGTCCAGACGGTGGAGCCGGTGATAAAGATGCCTTGGAAAAGGATATTGCTTTAAATGTGTCTTTGATGATAAGGGATTATCTCCAAGAACAAGGAGCTCTCGTCATCCTGACACGGGAAAAAGACGAGGATCTTGCTGATGAAGATACAAAGGGATACAGCCGTCGGAAAGTGGAGGATTTAAAGAACAGGCTTAGCTTAATCAATGAATCCGAAGCAGACTTATTTTTAAGTATCCATCTGAACTCCATTCCATCTGCAAAGTGGAGCGGTGCCCAAACATTCTATAATCCAAAGTATGAAGAAAATAAAGTCCTTGCCAAAGCTATTCAAGGAGAGTTGACACGTAATTTAGAAAACACGACACGAGAAGCGAAAGGTCTTCAAAACGTGTATATTTTAAAACACGCCAAAAAGTCAGGTGCCTTAGTGGAAATCGGGTTTCTATCGAATCCAGGTGAGCGGGCCAATTTGCTTAAAGAAGATTATCAGCAAAAGATTGCTGCCTCAGTGTATCAGGGAGTTCTCAATTATTTAACAATGGATGAAGAAGATAAAGAAGAAGCTGACGAGGAATAACCTCTCAGCTTTTATTTTTGGCTAATTTCGAAAAGATTGTTGTTTTAATACAGAAGAGCTCTTTGACCTGTGTCAGTGAGTGTGTAGAGAATAGCCTTTAAAGAAACATGCTTCGAAAGTTGATTGGAGCGGAAGGATGCTCTACTCCTGCGGGAAAAGCTAGACAGTACAAAAAGCGGAGGCTCACCGCCAGCCCCGTGGAAAGCGAGCATCCTGTACCGGAAATCAACTGTCTTATCTAAGAAAGAATCAAACGTTACGAAAAGAGCTTTTTTCATTATTCAACAAAAGCATTCAAAACCTTTTGATCATTCATTCAACTAAGAATATGTTATACTGAAAGCAGGTTGATTGAAAACGAATACATAGAAAAGGGTGGATATTCATGTTAACTGAACAACAGACACGCGAACTTTTATTTGGATTAAAAGATCCTTTTTTAAATAAAACGTTAGAAGAAACAAATGGTATCGTCGAAATTTCAATTAAGGAAGAAAAGAAGCATGTAAGCGTGAAGATCGCCATTGCCAAGACAGGTACTGGTGAACAAATGCAATTCCAGCAAAAGATCGTACAAGTTCTAAAGGATAATGGAGCTGAATCTGTCGGGATCCGCTTCACGGAGCTTCCACAGGAAGAGCTTGAAAAGCACAGAGGATCCGGTGGAGAAGGAACGGATTTATTATCACCTGCAAGTAAAACAACCTTTATCGCGATTGCGAGTGGAAAAGGCGGAGTAGGAAAGTCGACGGTTTCTGTTAACTTAGCTGTATCATTGGCCCGTCAAGGAAAAAAAGTCGGGCTGGTGGATGCTGATATTTACGGGTTCAGTGTGCCTGATATGATGGGAATCGTGAAACGACCAGTCGTTAGGGGAGAAAGAATTATTCCAGTAGAACGTTTTGGCGTAAAAGTCATTTCCATGGGCTTCTTTGTTGAGGACAATGCTCCCGTGATTTGGAGAGGTCCTATGCTTGGGAAAATGCTCAACAATTTCTTCTCAGAAGTAGAGTGGGGAGAACTGGACTATTTACTGCTGGACCTGCCACCAGGGACAGGTGACGTTGCCCTTGATCTTCACACGATGCTCCCACATTGTAAGGAGATCATCGTTACAACACCGCATCCAACAGCAGCATTCGTAGCGGCCCGTGCAGGCGCCATGGCTCTGCAAACCGACCATGACATTCTTGGTGTGGTTGAGAACATGTCCTATTTCGAAAGTAAATTAACAGGCGAAAAAGAATTCGTATTCGGGCAAGGTGGAGGAGAGAAGCTAACGGAAGAACTACGTACCGACTTATTAGGCAAGCTCCCACTTCAACAGCCTGACTGGAACGAAGAGGATTTTGCTCCTTCCATTTACGCAGAGGACCACCGTTTAGGGCAGATTTATGGAGACATCGCTCATAAAGTGATTGAAAAACTGTCTTAGGTAGACGAATAAAAGGACAAATGCGTTGGAACCTCCACGCATTTGTCCTTTTTAACAATTATTGGCCACCGCCACCACCGCTGCCAGAACCTCCAGAATCACCAGATCCGCCCTCATCACCGCCGGAAGAAGACTCACTGCCACCTTCGCTTTTACCGCCTTCTTTCATTTCACCGGCAGCCTTCAGTAACACATCCTGCATCTTAGCCTTGAATAGAGGGCTTTCAAATGTTTCCGTAATGACTTTTTGCAGATGTTCCCTATATTCCTGGCTTTTTAAAGCTTCAGTCAGTTCCTTCTTGAATTCAGGGTCCTTTAACAGATCCATCATCATCTTTTGATACTCTGGATCCTTCATGAGGTCTTTGAGTAATTTTTCATTTCCATCCTTCATGCTTTTTGCCATCGCTTCGGCAAACTTAGGGTCTTCGAAGGATTTCTTCCAGAATTCAGTTCCTTTTTCAGAGGTTAACGTCTTAGAAATCGTATCCGTCACAACCCCTTGGTCCATAATAAGCTCTGATTTCATTTTTTCATCAGACATGACTTCTTCAATCGCTTTTTTACCATCATCGGTCTTTAATATATCGACAACCATTTTCTTGGTTTCTTCATAATCCATTTTGCCACTGCCTGTATCTCCGCCACCGCCACAAGCGGATAGAAGAAGAATCGACAGTAGAAAAAGAAAGGAATATCTTTTCATGGGTAGGCTCCTTCCATACAAATTCCTTACCCTTAATATGAGAAATAACGAAAAAAATATGCATAAGAAAAACTGGAACCTAGATTTTTTATAGTAGCGTTGGTACAATCAAAAGAGTGTATATTTTTTTATTTGGAGGAAAATAGAAGTGACCATCCGCAATTGGATTCGTTTTTTCATTCATACGTTAGTGATCGGTGGAGTCGTTACCGGTGTAGCCGCACTTCTCATTAGATGGGATCAGTTCGGACCATACATCCAAGACGGAAACGTGATTGGCATATTATCAAGTCTACTTTGGTTTGTTTTTGTAGGTTTCACATTTAGTGTAATCAGTCAGATGGGCTATTTTGCTTATTTGACCATCCATCAATTCGGGATGGGAATGTTTAAGAGCTTATGGAATCCTGTTCAAGTGGTGCTGATTGCCCTTGTCCTGTTTGATTTAATCTACTTCCGATTCAGAGCTTTCGCTGAGGAAGGTGAGTCGTATACCCCTTATATTTTTCTGGGAATCGGCATCCTGGTCGTTGGTTTAGTCGTAGCTTATATGAAGAATAAGCAATCAGAAGCCAAGACGAACACATTTGTGTCTGCCTTATTCTTTATGATTGTTGTAACCACACTGGAGTGGTTGCCGGTTTTACTGGTGAATTCCGTTAAATGGCTGTACCTTATGCTGCTGGCCTTATTGGCATGTAATGCATTCCAGCTTCTGCGTCTTCCTAAATATATCGAGAAGTCCCAAGTGGAAAGGCAACGTAAGCAGCCTACTAAGAGTTAAACAAATAAAAGCCCGCTGATGAGGTCCCTTCATCAGCGGGCTTTTATTACTGTATGAGGGAAGACTTGGCATCCCCGTTTGAAATCATGTCTGAAACCGTAATGAAGTTACCTTTTCCTTTTAATTCTTTCACGATGGTCGGCAAAGCGGATTTCGTTTGTTTAGCTGAATCCGATGCGTGAAGGAGAATGATATCCCCTTTTTTGGCTTTCTTCACATTATTGATAATTTCATCTACACCAGGATTCGTCCAATCTTTAGAGTCTACACTCCAGTGAACCACAGTAAGCCCAAGAGAGTCGGCTACCTTTAATGTTTCTTTATTAAAGTGACCGGTAGGCACGCGTAATAACTTCACATCTTTAACATTTAGCTTCTTAAAAACGGTATCGGCTTTTAATATGTCCTGCTTGATCTTATTTGGTTCCATATCCGTATAATCGGAATAGGCATAGCCAAGATTTCCGATTTCATAACCCTGCTTCACAATTTTCTCCACTAAATCAGGGTGTCTCTCCGCCCAGGCTCCGGAAAGAAAGAAGGTAGCTGACTGGACATTCATTTTCTTTAATTCTTCAAGGATCGGCCCCGCTTTTTCATCTCCCCAACCAATATTGAATGTAATCGCGACTCCTTTTTCCCCTTTGTAGATCGCTTTCGGTCCATCCTTCGTACTAAAAACAGAAAGTGTCGAAAGGTTACTGCTATATACAAACAAGGCAGTAAAAAATGAAATCACGATAATCAGACTGATTTGCTTTAATTTCTTAGCATTAATTGTGTGAAACGTATTCAATCGTTCATCCCTCCGTTCAACCGTCTATCTCTACTAAAGATATGCATGTCCCCGGAAAAAATATCTATCTTTTAAAAAAATGATTATAAATTTCTTTTAATGGAAAAAACTACAAATACAAATATTAAGGGGTGACATACTTGCTGGGGTTAATGATTAATGACAGAGAGAAACAAGAAATAGAGTATTTGTTAAAAAGAGAGATGGATGAAATACTGTTCGATCTAAGAGATTCTCGAATTGATCATATCGTTAAGAGAGCAATGGATGAACGGTATAAAATCTTATTCTCACTCTTTAAAAGGTTTGCCAGTCAAAAGGAATGTTTAAAGTATATGAAGACGGCAGCAAAGAAAGAAACATATTAAAGAAAATCAGCTTCCGCTTATATTCGAGTGGGAGCTTTACTATTAATGAGTTCAGGGGACAGCTGCCTGAATAAGATGCGGGTGTGTAAGATAGTTAATGTGTTTGAAATATTTTTTTGAAAAAAATTCATAAATGTATTGACCCTCCCGAAAAATCTTGGTATATTAATAAACGTCGCTGAAACACAATGAATTATTTAGAAGAAACACCAATAAATAATTTCAAAAAACAGTTGACATCACACATTGATGTGTGATAAATTAATAAAGTCGCTCCAAACGGACGTGACACACATTGAACCTTGAAAACTGAACAAAACAAGACAATACGTCAACGTTAATTCTAGATTTATTTTTAAAGAGCTATTCAAACTTTTATCGGAGAGTTTGATCCTGGCTCAGGACGAACGCTGGCGGCGTGCCTAATACATGCAAGTCGAGCGGATTGATGGGAGCTTGCTCCCTGATATCAGCGGCGGACGGGTGAGTAACACGTGGGTAACCTGCCTGTAAGACTGGGATAACTCCGGGAAACCGGGGCTAATACCGGATAACTCATTTCCTCGCATGAGGAAATGTTGAAAGATGGCTTCTTGCTATCACTTACAGATGGACCCGCGGCGCATTAGCTAGTTGGTGAGGTAACGGCTCACCAAGGCGACGATGCGTAGCCGACCTGAGAGGGTGATCGGCCACACTGGGACTGAGACACGGCCCAGACTCCTACGGGAGGCAGCAGTAGGGAATCTTCCGCAATGGACGAAAGTCTGACGGAGCAACGCCGCGTGAGTGATGAAGGTTTTCGGATCGTAAAACTCTGTTGTTAGGGAAGAACAAGTACCGTTCGAATAGGGCGGTACCTTGACGGTACCTAACCAGAAAGCCACGGCTAACTACGTGCCAGCAGCCGCGGTAATACGTAGGTGGCAAGCGTTGTCCGGAATTATTGGGCGTAAAGCGCGCGCAGGTGGTTTCTTAAGTCTGATGTGAAAGCCCACGGCTCAACCGTGGAGGGTCATTGGAAACTGGGGAACTTGAGTGCAGAAGAGGAAAGTGGAATTCCAAGTGTAGCGGTGAAATGCGTAGATATTTGGAGGAACACCAGTGGCGAAGGCGACTTTCTGGTCTGTAACTGACACTGAGGCGCGAAAGCGTGGGGAGCAAACAGGATTAGATACCCTGGTAGTCCACGCCGTAAACGATGAGTGCTAAGTGTTAGGGGGTTTCCGCCCCTTAGTGCTGCAGCTAACGCATTAAGCACTCCGCCTGGGGAGTACGGTCGCAAGACTGAAACTCAAAGGAATTGACGGGGGCCCGCACAAGCGGTGGAGCATGTGGTTTAATTCGAAGCAACGCGAAGAACCTTACCAGGTCTTGACATCCTCTGACAACCCTAGAGATAGGGCTTTCCCCTTCGGGGGACAGAGTGACAGGTGGTGCATGGTTGTCGTCAGCTCGTGTCGTGAGATGTTGGGTTAAGTCCCGCAACGAGCGCAACCCTTGATCTTAGTTGCCAGCATTCAGTTGGGCACTCTAAGATGACTGCCGGTGACAAACCGGAGGAAGGTGGGGATGACGTCAAATCATCATGCCCCTTATGACCTGGGCTACACACGTGCTACAATGGACGGTACAAAGGGCAGCAAGACCGCGAGGTTTAGCCAATCCCATAAAACCGTTCTCAGTTCGGATTGTAGGCTGCAACTCGCCTACATGAAGCTGGAATCGCTAGTAATCGCGGATCAGCATGCCGCGGTGAATACGTTCCCGGGCCTTGTACACACCGCCCGTCACACCACGAGAGTTTGTAACACCCGAAGTCGGTGAGGTAACCTTTTGGAGCCAGCCGCCTAAGGTGGGACAGATGATTGGGGTGAAGTCGTAACAAGGTAGCCGTATCGGAAGGTGCGGCTGGATCACCTCCTTTCTAAGGAAGATTTAACTAAAACGTTTGACACGTCGAAGTTTTGTTCAGTTTTGATGGTTTAATTACCGTCAAAACATTTTTTATCTCTTACGAGATAGAAGTTGTGTTTGTTCTTTGAAAACTAGATAAAGATATAATTGATAGTCAAGAAATTACCGAGTATCGCCATTTTAGGTTTTAAACCTGATGTAACAACCAATTCGGTTAAGTTATGAAGGGCGCACGGTGGATGCCTTGGCACTAGGAGCCGACGAAGGACGGGACTAACACCGATATGCTTTGGGGAGCTGTAAGTGAGCTTTGATCCAGAGATTTCCGAATGGGGGAACCCATTGTTCGTAATGGAACAATATCCTTACTTGAATACATAGAGTATGGAAGGCAGACCCAGGGAACTGAAACATCTAAGTACCTGGAGGAAGAGAAAGCAATTGCGATTCCCTGAGTAGCGGCGAGCGAAACGGGATGTAGCCCAAACCAAGAGGCTTGCCTCTTGGGGTTGTAGGACACTCTATACGGAGTTACAAAGGAATGAAGTAGACGAAGAAGTCTGGAAAGGCTCGTCAAAGAAGGTAACAACCCTGTAGTTGAAACTTCATTCCCTCTTGAGTGGATCCTGAGTACGGCGGGACACGTGAAATCCCGTCGGAAGCTGGGAGGACCATCTCCCAAGGCTAAATACTCCCTAGTGACCGATAGTGAACCAGTACCGTGAGGGAAAGGTGAAAAGCACCCCGGAAGGGGAGTGAAATAGAACCTGAAACCGTGTGCCTACAAGTAGTCAGAGCCCGTTAACGGGTGATGGCGTGCCTTTTGTAGAATGAACCGGCGAGTTACGATCCCATGCAAGGTTAAGTCGATGAGACGGAGCCGCAGCGAAAGCGAGTCTGAATAGGGCGAATGAGTATGTGGTCGTAGACCCGAAACCAGGTGATCTACCCATGTCCAGGATGAAGTTCAGGTAACACTGAATGGAGGTCCGAACCCACGCACGTTGAAAAGTGCGGGGATGAGGTGTGGGTAGCGGAGAAATTCCAATCGAACTTGGAGATAGCTGGTTCTCTCCGAAATAGCTTTAGGGCTAGCCTCATGTGTAAGAGTCTTGGAGGTAGAGCACTGTTTGGACTAGGGGCCCTCATCGGGTTACCGAATTCAGACAAACTCCGAATGCCAAAGACTTATCCATGGGAGTCAGACTGCGAGTGATAAGATCCGTAGTCGAAAGGGAAACAGCCCAGACCACCAGCTAAGGTCCCAAAGTATACGTTAAGTGGAAAAGGATGTGGAGTTGCTTAGACAACCAGGATGTTGGCTTAGAAGCAGCCACCATTTAAAGAGTGCGTAATAGCTCACTGGTCGAGTGACTCTGCGCCGAAAATGTACCGGGGCTAAACGTATCACCGAAGCTGTGGATTGACACCTTTAGGTGTCAGTGGTAGGAGAGCGTTCTAAGGACTGCGAAGCTAGACCGTAAGGACTGGTGGAGTGCTTAGAAGTGAGAATGCCGGTATGAGTAGCGAAAGATGGGTGAGAATCCCATCCACCGAATGCCTAAGGTTTCCTGAGGAAGGCTCGTCCGCTCAGGGTTAGTCGGGACCTAAGTCGAGGCCGATAGGCGTAGACGATGGACAACAGGTTGATATTCCTGTACCACCTCTTTTCCGTTTGAGCAATGGGGGGACGCAGGAGGATAGGGTAAGCGCACTGCTGGATATGTGCGTCTAAGCAGTTAGGCTGATGATGAGGCAAATCCCATCATCGTGAAGGCTGAGCTGTGATAGCGAGCGAATTATAGTAGCGAAGTTCCTGATTCCACACTGCCAAGAAAAGCCTCTAGCGAGGAAAAAGGTGCCCGTACCGCAAACCGACACAGGTAGGCGAGGAGAGAATCCTAAGGTGAGCGAGAGAACTCTCGTTAAGGAACTCGGCAAAATGACCCCGTAACTTCGGGAGAAGGGGTGCTCTGGTAGGGTGCAAGCCCGAGAGAGCCGCAGTGAATAGGCCCAGGCGACTGTTTAGCAAAAACACAGGTCTCTGCGAAGCCGTAAGGCGAAGTATAGGGGCTGACGCCTGCCCGGTGCTGGAAGGTTAAGAGGAGTGCTTAGCGCAAGCGAAGGTGCGAATCGAAGCCCCAGTAAACGGCGGCCGTAACTATAACGGTCCTAAGGTAGCGAAATTCCTTGTCGGGTAAGTTCCGACCCGCACGAAAGGCGTAACGATCTGGGCACTGTCTCAACGAGAGACTCGGTGAAATTATAGTACCTGTGAAGATGCAGGTTACCCGCGACAGGACGGAAAGACCCCGTGGAGCTTTACTGTAGCCTGATATTGAATTTTGGTACAGCTTGTACAGGATAGGTAGGAGCCTTGGAAGCCGGAGCGCCAGCTTCGGTGGAGGCATCGGTGGGATACTACCCTGGCTGTATTGAAATTCTAACCCGCGCCCCTTATCGGGGTGGGAGACAGTGTCAGGTGGGCAGTTTGACTGGGGCGGTCGCCTCCTAAAGAGTAACGGAGGCGCCCAAAGGTTCCCTCAGAATGGTTGGAAATCATTCGCAGAGTGTAAAGGCACAAGGGAGCTTGACTGCGAGACCTACAAGTCGAGCAGGGACGAAAGTCGGGCTTAGTGATCCGGTGGTTCCGCATGGAAGGGCCATCGCTCAACGGATAAAAGCTACCCCGGGGATAACAGGCTTATCTCCCCCAAGAGTCCACATCGACGGGGAGGTTTGGCACCTCGATGTCGGCTCATCGCATCCTGGGGCTGTAGTCGGTCCCAAGGGTTGGGCTGTTCGCCCATTAAAGCGGTACGCGAGCTGGGTTCAGAACGTCGTGAGACAGTTCGGTCCCTATCCGTCGTGGGCGCAGGAAATTTGAGAGGAGCTGTCCTTAGTACGAGAGGACCGGGATGGACGCACCGCTGGTGTACCAGTTGTCTTGCCAAAGGCATCGCTGGGTAGCTATGTGCGGAAGGGATAAGTGCTGAAAGCATCTAAGCATGAAGCCCCCCTCGAGATGAGATTTCCCATCACGTATGTGAGTAAGATCCCTAGAAGATGACTAGGTAGATAGGTCAGAGATGGAAGCATGGCGACATGTGGAGTTGACTGATACTAATCGATCGAGGACTTAACCACAAAGAGTCATTTTTTAAATGAACAACAATTGGTCGGTATTCGGCTTTCTTGACATCAATTCTTTATCTAGTTTTCAGGGAATAAATTTTAATTACCCCTTGAAAAACACTGAAAATATTATATAATAGTATTTGTCATTGTAAGCAATTCGTCTGGTGATAATGGCGAAGAGGTCACACCCGTTCCCATGCCGAACACGGAAGTTAAGCTCTTCAGCGCCGATGGTAGTTGGGGGATCTCCCCCTGTGAGAGTAGGACATCGCCAGGCAATATCATTCCGCAGTAGCTCAGTGGTAGAGCTATCGGCTGTTAACCGATCGGTCGCAAGTTCGAATCTTGCCTGCGGAGCCATTGCTTCCATAGCTCAGCAGGTAGAGTGCTTCCATGGTAAGGAAGAGGTCACCGGTTCGAGCCCGGTTGGAAGCTTTTATATTTTATTTTGAATGGCCCATTGGTCAAGCGGTTAAGACACCGCCCTTTCACGGCGGTAACACGGGTTCGAATCCCGTATGGGTCACCAAAGTTTTTTTGCAAAAGCAAAATAACTCACCAGTTACATATTGGAGGATTAGCTCAGCTGGGAGAGCATCTGCCTTACAAGCAGAGGGTCGGCGGTTCGATCCCGTCATCCTCCACCATTTTTTATTTAAGAATAATTCAATATGCCGGTGTAGCTCAACTGGTAGAGCAACTGACTTGTAATCAGTAGGTTGGGGGTTCAAGTCCTCTTGCCGGCACCATTTTTTCAGCTGGAGGGGTAGCGAAGTGGCTAAACGCGGCGGACTGTAAATCCGCTCCTTCGGGTTCGGCAGTTCGAATCTGCCCCCCTCCACCACTGTATATTAAAGTGTAAAATGGACATCCTATAAATGTCCCTTTTTTATGCCATTAAAGTTATTATTGGGCTATAGCCAAGCGGTAAGGCATCGCACTTTGACTGCGACATGCGTTGGTTCGAATCCAGCTAGCCCAGCCACTTAAGAGCCATTAGCTCAGTTGGTAGAGCATCTGACTTTTAATCAGAGGGTCGAAGGTTCGAGTCCTTCATGGCTCATCACACATTTTCTCACATCGCAAGGTGTGAGAATTTCTCTATCATCTATAACATAGGGGGGCCTTAGCTCAGCTGGGAGAGCGCCTGCTTTGCACGCAGGAGGTCAGCGGTTCGATCCCGCTAGGCTCCACCAAAGATTTTTGCGAAAGCAAAAAATCTATCTGCTTACAAAGCGTTAGCGGAGTGAAGTAACCATACATACGACATGATTAAACCTTGAATCTTTTATGAGATTTGAGGTTTTTTTGTTTGTGAAGATAGATTTACGATTGTGGATTGACCAACAGTGAAAGATTGCTCTTTATGATGGCTGGAGGGCTAGTAAATTGTGCTGCTCGTTGCAGCAACGGGGATGGGAGAGAGTTGTCTGGGTTTTGATTCCTAAGTGGATAGAAGTTGGTTAGGGGAATATGAGTGAAATTATATTGTTCTATAATTGACCAGCAAACCCCTATTTCCCTCGCATCTTTCTCAGGATATTTTCAAATTTCCCACATTTGTTTTCAAATTTTAGATTGTATTTTCAATTCTGAATCATTTATTTTCAAATTACAGATTATATTTTCAAATCGCTCTTTACCACGGACCGCCAACCAATCGATTTCACACTAGCATCCTCGTCAAGAATCCGTCTACATAATCTTGCACCAATCCACCTTAAACACCTCTACACACGCATATATATACACAATCCTGTCCGGTTGAACCATGGCTCATAGTATGGATAAAATAGAGGTGTAAATAAATTTCGAATTGGGGGAATTTTTCATGAAGAAAAATATTTCTATTATTGGTGTACCTATGGATTTAGGTCAAATGCGCAGAGGCGTGGATATGGGGCCGAGTGCGATTCGTTACGCCGGTATTGTTGAGCGTCTGGAGAAACTTGGGTATGAGATTAAAGACTTGGGTGATATCGAGATTGGCCAGGCTGAGCGTGTACATAATAATCCTGATACGAATCTGCGTAATTTGAAAGCGGTTGCTGAAGCCAGTGAGACGTTGGCTGGTAAGGTGAATGATGTAATCGGGAGTGGAGATTTCCCATTGATCTTTGGTGGAGACCACAGTATTGCGATAGGAACGTTGGCTGGTGTTTCTCCTCACTATGAAAACTTAGGTGTGATTTGGTATGATGCACATGGTGATTTGAATACAGGGGATACATCTCCGTCAGGTAATATTCATGGTATGCCACTTGCGGTGAGCTTGGGTATAGGCCATGAAGATTTGACAAGTATCGGGCAGAGCTCTCCAAAGATTAAGCCTGAGAACATTGTCATTATTGGAGCTCGTTCTTTAGATGAAGGAGAAAGAGAGTTAATTAAAGAAAAGGGTATTAAAGTATATACGATGCATGAAATCGATCGTCTTGGTATGACGAAGGTAATGGAAGAGTCCATTGATTACTTGAAGAGTAAAACGGATGGCGTTCATTTATCTCTTGATTTAGATGGATTGGATCCAAGCGATGCTCCTGGGGTAGGAACTCCTGTTCTTGGGGGGATAAGCTACCGTGAGAGTCATTTGGCAATGGAGATGCTACAAGAAGCAGGAATTATTACATCTGCGGAATTTGTAGAAGTTAATCCTATTCTGGATGAAAAGAATAAAACGGCTACTGTAGCTGTAGCATTGATGGGATCCCTGCTTGGAGAGAAATTACTATAATCCAGTCTGTGTTCACAATGCTTCCCACATAAAGGCCGGTAGGATATTTTAAGGGTGTCCCTTTCGCAATACGGGATGACTTGCAAGAGTGAATACATCAAAAAAAGGCTGAGAGCCCTTCACGGTTCTCAGCCTTCATCTATTTTGTCTTCAATGGTGTTTGACCACTTGGTATTGATTTAATAGATCGTCAAGACGAGTACTCAAATCAACAACTTGCTCATCGGCAAAGGATGACTTTAAAGCTAGTTCGACCATTTGGCGACGGCAGTCTTCAATTTGAAATAATAACTCATTCATTCTTCCCCTCATTTCGAGATCCTCCCACAATAGAAATAATTAGTTCCTTTATACCCTTTTTCTAATAATTGTAAACATTTTTCCTGAAAAATTTGTTAGGATAGTAATATAAAAAATTTGAAACCTTTTGATAGGGTGTTACGTATATAAATATAGCCGCATAGAGCGGAGGTTGTGAAATGGAAGCATTAGTGAAAAAGCGGATAAAACAAGTATTGAAAGGTGATCAGAACGCCTTTGCAGAATTAGTCGAGCTTTACAAGGATAAAGTGTTTCAAATTTGCTACCGGATGCTTGGTAATCGTCATGAGGCAGAGGATATTGCTCAAGAGGCTTTTATCAGGGCATATGTAAATATTGAAACCTTTAATCAAAAGAGAAAGTTTTCGACTTGGCTCTTTCGGATAGCGACGAATCTTTGTATCGACCGGATTCGGAAGAAGAAGCCGGATTATTTCTTAGATGCAGAGGTAGCAGGGACTGAAGGCTTAACGATGTACTCACAGGTGGCAGCGGATGTTCAGCTACCGGAAGATGAAGTGGAGAATATGGAGCTGCAGGAAACCATTCAGAAGGAAATTTCCAAGTTACCTGAGAAATATCGATCGGTCATTGTTTTAAAATATATTGAAGAGCTTCCTCTTCAAGAAATCAGTGAGATATTGGATTTACCCCTGGGAACGGTTAAAACAAGAGTACATAGAGGGCGGGAAGCTCTCCGTAAACAATTAAGATCACTGTAGAGAGGGTGAGTGAACATGAAGCCTTGTCCTGAAGAAATCATTGAGTATATGCATGATTATTTAGATGGAGATTTAAATAGAGAAAAAGAAGGAACGCTGAAACAACATTTGCAGGAATGCAGTGATTGCCAGCACCACTTCCATGAGCTGAAAAAAGCAATTGCGTTTGTACAGAGCACATCTCATATTAGTGCTTCTACAGACTTTACGGATAAAGTCATGTCAAGATTACCGAAAGAGAAGAAGAAGGTTGGGGTCCAGAGGTGGTTTAGGCACCATCCGTTACTCACGGCTGCTGCACTATTTCTGTTCTTTATGACCGGGAGCTTCCTCACTTCCTGGAATGATGATCAGGCTTTCTCTTTTACGAAAAATGCTAAATTAGTCGTTCAGGATCATACGGTTGTCGTTCCTGAAGGTGAAGTCGTAAACGGGGATCTGACGGTTCGAAACGGCGATGTGAAAATTGAAGGAAAAGTAACAGGGAATGTCACGGTCATCAACGGAAAGCAGTACTTGGCTTCTGCAGGGAGCGTGACAGGAGAGATCCATGAAATCGATGAGGCATTTGAGTGGCTTTGGTACCAGATCAAAAAAGGGGCTAAAGACACCTTGGATTGGGGAAATTCGCAACTTGAAGAAAAGTAGGATAAAATAGAAGGGATGGAATGTAAGGTCCGTCCCTAAAGGGCTGACACCTTTGATTTTCGTGTCAGTTTTTTTTGTAAAAACGTGAGTTCATGAATAGAAAAGAAAGAATCATGAGGCCGTGGGTGTCTCTCATTTGACAGTGAAAAAATGTGCTATAATGGGAACGTTACGAAAATGGAGAAGCCACACATGGCGGCTTACGCTTTCGATTAAGCTATTGGAGGATGTAATATGCCGTTTATCAATATTTTTTCGGATTACTCCGCGCTGGATTATGTCTCTGATATTGTAGATATACTCGTAGTATGGTTTGTAATCTATAAACTGATCATGCTGATAAAAGGAACGAAAGCAGTACAATTATTAAAAGGTATTTTTGTCATTATCATAGTGAGAGGCCTTAGTAGTATCTTTGGATTGGATACACTGGGATGGATGATGGAACAAGCCCTCACCTGGGGGTTCCTGGCGATTATCATCATCTTCCAGCCTGAGCTCCGCAGAGCCCTTGAACAGCTCGGAAGGGGCCGTTTATTCTCGAGGTCCGGACTTCAGGAAGAAGAAGAGCAAGAGCAGATGATTGAATCGATGACGAAGGCTGTAAGTTATATGGCAAAGCGTCGAATTGGTGCCCTCCTTACCCTTGAGCGGGAAACAGGGATGAGTGATTATATTGAAACAGGTATACCACTTAATGCCAAGATTACGTCTCAATTACTGATTAATATCTTTATCCCCAATACACCTCTTCATGATGGGGCTGTTATTATTCAAAAGAGTCAAATTGCTGCAGCAGCTTGTTATCTTCCATTGTCGGAAAGCCCATTTATATCAAAAGAATTGGGAACAAGACACCGGGCAGCACTTGGCGTCAGTGAAGTAACAGATAGTATTACAATTGTTGTATCAGAAGAAACGGGAGCTATCTCCATTACGAAAAATGGGGAGTTACATCGCGACCTCTCTTTGGAGCGCTTCAGGGAAATTCTTACGGTAGAGCTCATTGGCGATAAGACGAATGCTTCCTCAACGAAATGGAGCTTTAGGGGGAAGAAAGAAAATGGATAAATTCATGGAAAGTCGTTGGTTCATGCGTATTGTAGGACTAATGTTGGCATTCATTCTCTATCTATCCGTTAACTTTGATGAAATACAGAAGACGGCTAACAACAATACCGGCAACTCTCAAAATGCGATTGAAACGATCCAGGACGTCCCGCTTGAAGTTTTTTATGATCGTGAGAATTTAGAAGTAAGCGGCTTGCCTGATACGGTGAATGTAACGGTGGAAGGATCCAGGGCGATTGTACAACAAGCTAAACAAGTGAAGGATTTCAGAGTCTATGTGGACTTAAATGATATCGGAATCGGTGAGCATCAGGTTGATATTCAGATTGATAATATTTCCGAAAAACTTGATGTCAAACTCGATCCGGATTTTGTCAATATATCGGTTCAAGAAAAGGTCACAGAAGAATTTACAGTTGAACCTCAATTCAATGAAAGTATTTTATCCAATGGGTATGAAGCAGAAGGACTTGCTGTGGATCCAAAAACAGTGAAAGTGACGGGCTCGAGGGATGAAGTAGAACGAATTGCATATGTCATTGCAACTCTAGATTTAGATGAAGAGATCAGTGAAAATGTGACAAGGGAAGCCCGGGTGCAAGTACTTGACCGTGAGTATAACAAATTAGATGTTCAAATTGCTCCGGAAGTGGTCGAGGTGACCGTTTCGGTTGCGAATCCGAGTAAGAGTGTACCTGTCACCATAAAACAAAAAGGCAGTCTTCCTGAAGGCACAACCCTGGAGTCGATTTCAGTTGAACCTAAAGAGGCAACGATTTTTGGCAGACAGGAAGTATTGGATACAGTGGAAGAATTGCTGGCAGAGATCGATCTTTCAAAGATTACGAAGGACTCAACCATTGCGGTACCACTTGCGTTGCAAGATGGTTTAAATAAAGTGGCCCCTGAGGAAGTGAAGGTGAAGGTTGATGTCAATACAACCGAAGAAAAGAGCCTTACAGGACTTAAAATTTCACCACAGGGATTAGCTGAAGAATATGAGTATACCATCATGTCACCTGAAGAGGGTCTGGTAGACGTAGCGTTGAAGGGTGAGAATGCACAAGTGAGCAAAGTGACGAAAGATGATTTCTCACTGGCGCTCGATCTTTCAGGGCTCGAACCAGGCGAGCATGAGGTGGAAATAGAGGCAGAAGGTCCCGAAGATATAGAATGGACCTTGTCTCAGCAAACAGTAAAAGTAGAAATTAAAGAAAAGAACACATCAGCATAAGAGCTGTAAAAAGGAGAGAATGACAATGGGTAAGTATTTTGGAACGGATGGAGTAAGAGGTGTAGCGAATACAGAATTAACACCGGAATTAGCATTTAAGCTTGGACGTTTTGGTGGTTATGTTTTAACAAAGGATGCTACGCGCCCCAAAATATTGATTGGAAGAGATACTCGGATTTCCGGACATATGCTGGAAGGGGCTCTTGTAGCGGGACTTCTATCAATTGGTGCTGAAGTGATGCGTTTGGGTGTGATTTCAACTCCAGGGGTAGCTTACTTAACGAAAGCGTTAGGAGCCCAGGCTGGTGTCATGATTTCTGCTTCTCATAATCCGGTTGCAGATAACGGAATTAAATTCTTCGGACCAGATGGCTTCAAGCTTTCTGATGACCAGGAAAACGAAATTGAAGGTCTATTAGATCAAACCGTTGACGGGCTGCCTCGTCCGACCGGAGCTGACTTAGGACAAGTTAGTGATTATTTCGAAGGTGGACAAAAATATCTGCAGTATTTAAAACAGTCAGTAGACGAAGATTTCGATGGCTTACATATTGCGTTAGACTGTGCACATGGTGCAACGTCCGCTCTTGCTACTCATCTGTTTGCTGATCTGGATGCTGACATCTCGACGATGGGAGCATCACCAAACGGATTAAACATTAATGAAGGTGTTGGGTCTACCCACCCTGAATCACTTGCTGAGATGGTGAAAGAAAAAGGTGCAGACTTAGGACTTGCCTTTGATGGTGATGGAGATCGTATCATCGCGATCGACGAGCATGGACAGATTGTGGACGGAGACCAGATCATGTATATCTGCGGTAAATACTTAAAGTCACAAGGTCAATTGAAACAGTCTACAGTCGTATCTACTGTCATGAGTAATCTTGGCTTCCATAAAGGGCTTGAAGAGCACGGGATTCAAAGCATTCAAACGGCGGTTGGAGATCGCTACGTAGTGGAAGAGATGAAGAAAAATGGCTATACTCTTGGCGGTGAGCAGTCAGGCCACATCATCTTCCTCGATTACAATACAACAGGTGACGGTCTGTTAACGGGGATCCAGCTCGTAAACATTATGAAAATGACCGGTAAATCATTATCTGAACTAGCGGGAGAAATGCAAAAGTTCCCTCAGAAGCTTGTGAATGTGCGAGTGACAGACAAGCATCATGTAACAGATAACGAAACCGTTAAAAAAGTGATTGAAAAGGTTGAAGAAGAAATGAACGGAAATGGCCGTATTCTTGTTCGTCCTTCTGGAACTGAGCCGTTAGTACGTGTAATGGCAGAAGCTCCTACAGAAGAACTTTGCGAGCGGTATGTAAATGAAATCGTACAAGTTGTTGACGAAGAAATGGGTTTAAACGAATAGTTGATTTTTTGTGCATAAGGGGTCAACAGGTGCCCCTTATGCATATTTAATAAGAAGAGTCCTTTTGAATAGGGGATAAAGGTACCCCGATGATGTCCTAATAGAAAGGTTTTTAGACCACATGGTTTATCGCTGCTCTGTTTCGGGAACATGACAATGGGATAACAACTTCTTGTTCTTGTAAGATTTTTGTTGACTAAGGGAAACGTGCTAGTGTATGATGATTTTGTTTTCGTTTTTCAAATTAATTGGAAATGAGTCAAGAAGGAAAGGTGGATAGTGAGTAACCATCCTTATAAAGCGCCAGGGCTAAACGATGGATACGACAAGGATCGTTTAGTTGACGAGGTGGAGGTTTATCGAGCATTCGGCGGATGCCTCCCGGTTCGTATGTGTCACAGAACCGAAAGTTTCTTCCTTAAATCGTTGAGGCAACTTGATGGACAAAGGGAAGAAAAAAGTGACCAATGTAAATACTAATGACAAACAGAGATAAGGGGGCAAGTTGTCCCCAAAAGAGTTCTTGCCCCCTTGCATGTTCAGGGAGGATATATTAATTATGTGTGGAATTGTTGGATATATTGGAAATTCAGATACAAAGGAAATTCTTTTAAAAGGTCTTGAAAAGCTTGAGTACCGCGGTTATGACTCTGCAGGTATTGCCGTTCAAAACGATGAAGGCATTCATGTGTTTAAAGAGAAGGGTCGTATCGCCGACCTTCGCGGTATTGTTGATGAGAGTGTATCAAGCAACACAGGAATCGGCCACACTCGCTGGGCTACCCACGGTGTACCGAGCAAGGTGAACGCTCACCCTCATCAAAGTAATTCAGGCCGTTTTACAATCGTTCATAACGGAGTAATCGAAAATTACTCTCAACTTAAGCGTGAATATTTAACGGATGTAACGTTTAAGAGTGACACGGATACAGAAGTCATCGTCCAGTTGATTGAAAAGATTGTAGAAGAAGGAAACACGGTAGAGGAAGCTTTCCGTCAAACGTTAATGCTTCTTAAAGGCTCTTATGCCATCGCCCTTTTAGATTCTGAAAATGATGAAACAATCTTTGTAGCGAAAAACAAAAGTCCACTGCTTGTAGGTCTAGGAAAAGACTTCAACGTTGTAGCAAGTGATGCTATGGCGATGATTCAAGTAACAGACCAATACGTTGAGCTTATGGATAAAGAAATGGTCATCGTAACGAAAGAAAAGGTTGAAATTCAAAATCTGATCGGTGAAGTAATGGAACGTGCTCCTTACACAGCTGAAATCGATGCGAGTGATATCGAAAAAGGAACATACCCTCACTACATGCTTAAAGAAATCGATGAGCAGCCACTAGTGATGCGTAAAATCATTCAAGCTTACCAAAATGAGAACAACGAGCTTCACATTGATGAGCCGATCGTCGGTGCGATGAAGGAAGCGGACCGTGTCTACATCATTGCATGTGGAACGAGCTACCACGCCGGTCTTGTTGGAAAGCAATTCATCGAGAAGAGTGCAGGAATTCCTGTTGAAGTTCATGTAGCAAGCGAATTCAGCTACAACATGCCTTTACTTTCTGAAAAACCATTATTTATCTTTATTTCTCAAAGTGGTGAAACGGCAGATAGTCGTGCCGTACTGGTTCAAGTCAAAGAGCTTGGTCATAAATCATTAACGATCACAAACGTAGCGGGTTCTACGCTTTCCCGAGAAGCGGATTACACATTGCTTCTTCATGCAGGACCTGAAATCGCCGTTGCTTCAACCAAAGCGTACACAGCTCAGCTGGCGGTTCTTGCTATCCTTGCGCACGTTGCCGGGCAGGCATGTGGAAATAACCAGGACTTTGATCTTGTTCAAGAGCTTGGTATTGTTGCTACTGCGATGGAAGCACTTTGCGATACGAAAGAAGAGTTTGAAGATATCGCACGCGAATATCTGTCAACGACTCGCAACTGTTTCTTCATCGGCCGTTCACTTGACTTCTATGTAGGGCTCGAAGGCGCTTTGAAGCTGAAAGAAATCTCTTACATCCAGGCAGAAGGATTTGCCGGAGGAGAGCTTAAGCACGGTACGATCGCTCTGATCGAAGAAGGTACTCCGATCGTTGCACTTGCAACTCAAGAAGAAGTAAATCTAGGCATCAGAGGAAATGTGAAAGAGGTAGTCGCTCGTGGAGCAAACCCTTGTATCATTTCCATGAAAGGCTTAGAAGACGAAGAAGATCGCTTCGTCATCCCGGAGGTTAACCCATTGTTAACACCTCTTATCTCTGTCATCCCATTACAATTAATTTCTTACTATGCTGCCCTTCATCGCGATTGTGATGTAGATAAGCCGCGTAACCTGGCAAAGTCGGTTACGGTTGAGTAAGGGTTAAATAGATGAAAACCGGTTGTGTCCCTCTGGGGCCGACCGGTTTTTTTATGCTATTAGGTGTTATTTCTTATAATCTCCTGTATGAGGGATGAATACATTCACCTTTACTTCAAGAGAATCCTTTGAAAGATCATTAATCGTCGCAACATCCCATCGCTTATGGTGAAAGCGATACGTGTTCCTTGTTAAATTATAGATGTCGATCTTTTTCTCAAGTGCTTTTGCATACGTTTTCATGATTTGTTTTTTGATTTTTTTCTCCAGGTGTTTTTCAATCGTTTTTACCTCTAATCCTTCAACATTCTGATCTAACGTACTTTCAACATCGATTTCAACACTGTATACCGGCTTATCCTTTCCTTTTAACCTGATTTTCGCTTTAGGTTTAACAATTTGAACACTTACTTTTAATTTTTTCAGGGGGACATATATTTTATTGGTTTCCGGGTTGAACCATTTCAGGCCTTCCAAATCGCCTTTCGTAAACTTTCCTTTAAACTTTTCTTCAGAGAATAAATATAATCCATCGATAGCCGTTAATTTCTTTTCTTTTTCTTCCTGCCAATTTTCTTTATGGATATAAATAGAAGGAATGTAGGAAGCCCCTACTGGCTCATAAAAATCACCTATGAAATCATGAAATGGTACTACAGGAAGAAAGGAATTTTCCTTTATCACTGTTAACGGTCTATGTAATATGGAATAAAGAGGAGGTTGCCCAAAGAAACTTTCTGCTGCAAAGATATCTTGGATACTTTCTTTTGTTCCATACGTCCACGTTGTGTAGCGTAAAAAAGAATTTCTTCCCATAAAATCCAGAATCGTGTTCAACCATTTTTCCATCGCTTTCTCACTTATGACAAGCGTATTGATTTGTCCGTAATGAAGAGGTACAGCCGTGGTCTGCTCGATATCGTTAAACGCTTCTTCTATTGAGGATCCTTTCCCTCTGCCGATCAGAATGGGCGCTGCTGTAGGCTCTCCTCCTTCTTTCTTGGCAATATTCGCAAAGCTGAGTGCCTGGAAGTAGACGATGATCTGCTCATCTTCTACATCAAATCCGATTGAAGTGATATAAGCCTGATCCTGAATTTCCTTGGAACCTAAACAGCCCGTGAGTAGTAAACAACACAGAACCAGTAGGTGCAATGGAATGACTGATCGCCTTACCATTTTACGACTCCTTCCGATCTTGGTCGGTTGGTGAATACCCCAAGTTCCGTTTCTTTGTGAGTGAGCTTGGCAATTTGATATATCCTTTAAAGTAATCACCCATTGTAGGCTTTGCAAAGGTGGTCAGGAAGGGTTGTCCAAAGCTTTCTGTACTGACGAGAGCGATCAAGAAGATAAACCCGCATAAAAAGAATCCATATAAGCCTAATAAAGAGGAGACGAATAAATTTGTAAACCGTAAAATCAGAATATTTCCCGTCAAGCTTTGATTCATTAGTGTATAACTTGAAATGATGGTAATCGCCGCGACAACCAGCATCGTGGGAGAGGTGAATCCTCCTCTGATGGCAGCATCCCCTACAATGAGTCCTCCCAACACGGCAACCGTCTGACCGACTGCTTTCGGAAGGCGTACACCGGCTTCCTTGAACAATTCAAATAGGATGAGCATAAGAGTCAATTCCATCCCGGTTGAAAGGGGGAGTCCTGTTCTGGACACCGTAATAGTGGCTAATAAAGGGTAAGGGATTTGCTCCAGCTGATGAGTCGTAACCGCAACCCAGAAGCCAGGTAGAAAAATGGTCGTTGCGAAAGCGAGGAATCTCAATATCCTTTCAATACTCACATAGAAGAAGCTGGTGTGGGCATCTTCCGGTGAGTTCAGCATCAATCCCAAGTTAGCAGGACCTATTAAGCAAGTCGGGTTCCCATCTACAAGAATGGCGAATCTCCCCTGGTTTAAAGACTCCACTACATAATCGGGCCTCCCCACGTATTGGGCCAATGGAACGATAGAAAACGTATTGTCGTATAAATACTCTTCTAATTCGTAACTACTGACAATAACATCAGTATCAATGGATTTCAGTCGGCTTTTTACGTCCTTAAGAATGTCAGGGTTCATGATATCGTCTATATATAGAAGCATAACATCTGTTTGACTCCGTCTCCCGATGGATATTTTGAGACTCTTTAATGAGCTGGTCTTTAACCGATGCCTGATGAGGGTCATATTATCACCAACGTCTTCAACGAACCCATCCCTGGGCCCTCTAATTGAAACTTCAGTGTTTGATTCTTCCGGTGAACGTTTGGCGAGCTTGCTGGCAGAGAAAAAGAGTACATGATGATCATGAGGAGTCACGATCATGATATCCCCGGAGAATATCCTCTGCTCAGCTTGCCTTTGAATATCTATGTCCTGATCAGGACTTGAAACATTGATGAAATCGGAAAATTGGTTCGCCTTCAGTGAACCGTTTGAATGGAGGAGTCTTTGGACTTCAGGAATGATCCACTTGTACAAGGTATTTTGATCAGCCATATTGGGGGAATAGACATAAATCAACTCAATATCATTTCCGTCCCTCACAACTTTTTTTTCGGAAACCAAAATATCCGAGCTATCTTTAAAAGGTAGCAAATCAATGGACCTTCCATGATTCTCTTTCATGATTTTTTCCCTCCTATCTTTACTAATATCCCCAGTACACCGATGCATAGAATTAATAGAACAAGACTATAGGGTAAAAAATAGGTATACAAAAAATTAAAAAAGGAAGCTTCATTCCAAGGTATAAGAGCTCCTATAAACAATACCCCATATAAGATCAGGATTTTAAGGAACCGTTTATTTTCAGTGGTAAATAAAAGTTTTTCAGTGATGTAGACACTGATGCTGATCCGTACAAATGCCCCGGATAGCCATTGGAGGATGGATAGGGAATCTAATCGGGTTATATACTCTCCAAGGGTCAATAATCGCCACTGTTCATAGGCTGGATTCTTCATCTTCATGGATTCTTCTATCCCAAACTCGGAAATTGCCCCGGTAACTGGTCCCAACGTGAGAAATACAAGTATAATACCCAGACCAATCAGCCATTTCTTTTTGATTTCCCCCGTCACGACGAAAGGAACAAGAAACAAAAAAACGGCGAGTTCAAAAATTCCGGCACCTACATAAATCATTCCTAATAATGCATCTGACATTCCATTTTCGAAAATGGGGAAGAGTCGGGAGTAGTCTTTATTCTTCATGTTACCTGAAGCCACAAAAAACCCTAAAAAGGTGACAACAGGGAGACAGATAAAAGCAATCATTCCAATGGTCCTGACCCCTTTGTACGTCCCGTAAAGGGTGGTGACCGCAATGCTGGTCAAGATAACCCAGAAAGGGACTTCGAAGGTATAATTCGTCAGGCTCCAGTTCGCCGTGTAATTAAGAGTGACAAAGGCACTCCCCATAAAATAGAGGCTTAATAAATAACCGATCATATTCGAGAGCTTTTTACCGAAATGAATGCGAATGAATTGGATGGGATCTTGATTTCCGAGCTTTTTATAAATGTAATACAATAAAAGTATCCAAAGGAAAAGAGGAGGTACGGATAATAATACACTTATCCATGAATCACGTTTCCCGGCACTTAAAAGGCTGGGAAGAATGAGTACATGTACCATCAATCCGGATGAAAGAATAATGATTGAGAAGATATGAATGAGATAGATCGATCGTTTATTCATAGAATTTATCACCATTTGGTAGTTTGCCATTTGGGGTGGGGATTATGCACAGAATAGGTATCTCGATAGGTAAGTAGTGAGAAAATAGGAAACTCCAGGCACTTTCCTTTACCCAACCATCCAAAACCCTTATAATCATACAAATAGATTCATGTTCTCTTCGTGCACCAGCGAATAAAGAGTAACCTGCTGCTTCCGCAGTCCAGGTTACTTTTTTATTGGGAAGGGTACGATAATAGAGAATGAAAAACGGTTTGAAAGTAAGGGTATGATGATAAATGAAACAGTTACATAGACAGTATGTATGGCTGGGGAGGTTCCTTGCATCAGACCCGGGCCGGAAGAGATTTCAGCAGGCAGGTAAGGCAACGATCAGCTTAATATCGGCCGTATTTACGATGCTATTCTTATTAAAACTATTTAATCACTCAGCGATTACACCGGCCATTGTGTCAGGGATGGTGGGGATGCTCGGGATTTTCGTCGTCATGGATGACACAACGGCTAAAAAGAAGGTCACGACCCCGTTGATCGGTGTGGCGGTAGCGGTTGGAATCACATTAGGCTCCGCCTTTGCCCATTATAGTCTCGTGGTGAATACTCTACTGGTAGGAGCGATATTCAGCGCTTTTTACTTCTCCCGCTTTGCCATCCGGTATTTTTCCATGGGAATGGCAGGATTTATGTCGATTTATATTTCGTCGATTCTGCAGCTTGATGTGGCGCATCTATCATGGTTTTATATTGGGATTGTGATTGGTGTCATGTACGCTTTTCTTTATAATTTCATTATCTTTAAAGGTTCGGTTCATGTCTTACGAAGAAGCATGCGTTCGTTTCATATTCAATCAAATTTGACGTTTACGATTTTAATGAAGATGATAGAGGATCCGGATACGAGTAGTAAACGTAGGAATCTTCTCGATCGAAATGTTCGAAGGCTGAATGAGTATGCAAGAATCGTAGCCAGTGATATCAATGAGAATGATTTGAAGAAGCTTTGGCCAGGTATCGAGCCTTCGCAATTGCGTCTATATGTTTTTGATACAGAGATGTTGATTCAGACGTTAACCGATTCTTTGAAGCGGCTCAAGGAGTTGGATGCCTTAGAGGTTAAGGAGCTTAGACGCCTGTTGGTTTGGGTTCTTCGTTCGCTCCGTGATGCCGAGGTACTGGCTCAGGATTATGATCCCCGTTCACTTGAAGAAGCGGAAAAAGCCATCCAGGCCCTTCGTTTTCTGTTATCAGAGATGTTGAATCAAGAAGTAAAGCCTAAGGGCTGGGTGTACCTTCTAAGGCGTATTGAGTCCATTGCCAATCATGTCCTGGAAGCAGCCATCACCATTCAAGAATCACTGAAAGTCTCAGAAAGCAAGGAAACGAACATAGAGAATAAGGACGAGTCTGAAGATGAGGGAAAAGAGAATAAGCCTGAAGAAGAGACTAAGAGTTTAAAACCGTCTACACGTAAGGCGATTCAAGCTCTTGTAGCAGGTACACTAGCTATTATCGTTGGGGAGCTGATTGCTCCTGCACAGCCCTACTGGGTGCTGTTAACGACCTTTATTATTCAAATTGGTACAGAGTCAGTAGGAAGAACCTACATGAAAGCCTTTCAGCGATCGGTCGGAACGGTGATCGGAGCAATACTTGGATTCGGAGCGGCAAAACTCGTTTCAGGAAATTCTGAGCTTGAAGTTTTTCTTCTGTTTGTCGTTCTGTTCCTGGCCTTCTATCTCTTCACGGTTTCTTATACTCTAATGAGCTTGTTCATTACAATGCTCATTGCGTTTATGTATGACCTGCTGCTAGGCGGAATCAGCATGCAGCTGATGGGGGCACGGGTCATTGATACAATTGCTGGAGCGCTGATTGCCCTGACTGTCTCGGCATTTGTATTTCCAAAGAAAACGAAGGACAAGGTGGCAGACGCCTTTGATGATTTTCTTGAAGAGCTTGGAGGCTATGTTTCTTCCTATATAAAAACCTTTACGAATATTGATGAAAAACCATTAACAGATCAAGCCTTTGATCTCGATCAGAAGCTTCAGAGTATAAAGGATGAAGCACAATCGCTTCTGCAACGACCTGGATCCATGACACGATCGGGGATCGGCCGTTGGATCACAGTGGTGACAGCCACCAACTACTATGCGAAGCATCTGCTTGCTTCATCCCATAGAAAAGTACCATCAAAGGTTTCCGATGAACTAAATAGCGTTTTTAAGCAGACAGAAGAGAAAATCACTCATAACATCGAAACATTACGTGAGCTGCTAAAAGAAAAAGAGAACGCACAAGTTCTTTGGAGTATAAGTGTGGAAAGGGAAAAGATCGAAACCCTGGCACCAAGCAGACTGAAGTCACAGATGGATCTGATTCATCACCTCTACTATGTGTGGAAAATCAATCAATCGATTGTGGCACTTGGAGAGGAATTGGGCGCGGAAGTGAAGGAAACTCAAACAAAAGGGTAAAGCGAATTCGCTTTACCCTTTTGTTTATTGCGCTTATTCCACCTGTCGGGATAGTCGTTTTAGATAACTTCTTGTCAGAAATTGTTTTAACCCTACACTCTTCGGGAAAACCATACCATCTATACATTTTTATAATGGTGAGGTGGAGCAAATGGCGAAAAGCTTATTACTGATAAAAGAAGATATGAAAAACCCTGATCTTGTTCCCCAATGGGTGATAGAAGAATATAAGAACTTTCACGAGGTAGTAACTGATCGAACGTTTCCTTGTTACTTCGGTATGACCGGAGAGAAAAAAGGAGAGCTTCGGTATTCGTATATAAGTCACGATAATTGGGAGCATCTTCCCGAAACGATTCAAGAGTTTATCGACTTGTTCGATGTACCAGAAGGTGAGCGGCTGATTCGTCACGGATTCTTTTTGTTTGTGGAACCAGAGGATGAGGAGAGGTCCGTCCCTCATTATCGTGAGTATTTCTGGAAGATTCTGCAGTTTCTTCATGATGAGGATGAGGAGGCTTGGCCTGAGGATTATCCGGAGGATCCGGATCATCATTTGTGGGCGTTTTCGTTTGCCGGGGAGCCGTTTTTCGTGTTTGGGAATGCTCCTGCTTATAAGCAGCGAAAGACGAGAGACCTTGGAAATAGCTTGGTATTAGGCTTTCAGCCGAGAAGGATCTTTGAAGGGTTGGAAGGAACGTCAAAGGGTGGCATTATGTCCCGTGAGAAAGTAAGGGAGCGGGTCGAGAAGTGGGACGGCTTACCGAAGCACCCGAATATCAGCCATTACGGGGATCCTGAACACCGTGAGTGGAAGCAATACTTCATTGGAGACGATGTGGTACCGATCGAGGGCAAATGCCCTTTTCACCATAAATAAGAGAAAGAGTGTCAGGTCGCGGCCTGACACTCTTTTTCTTAATAGATATCGACATTCCCACTGGAAACGGAAACATTGATGTTGTATTTACCAGACCCTGCCACACCTGAAATGTCTCCATTGTCTACCTTCTGATTCTTTAATGGGAGGTTGCAGGAGATATCTCCGCTGCTTGCTTTTCCGTTCAGCTTAAAGCTCGCGTCTTCAGGTAAATCCAGGTTGACACCTCCAGAACTTACATCAAAATTCAGGTCTCCCTTTAGAGTGTCCATCGAGACCGTTAATTCGCCAGATGATAAGTCACCTTCCAGAGGACCTTCGTAGTTCGACAATTCTACATCCCCGGAGCTGATGTCTACATTACCTTCTTTTGTGGAGAGAGCATTCACGACCAAGTCTCCGGAAGAACCATCATGTTCGAATACATTCGTCTCAAGATTTTCGAGAATCATGTTTCCGGAACCCATCTCCACGGATAACTCATCGAACTTCATTCGATTCTTTTCGGATTCTCCGGCAAATTGCAGGTTACCGGAGCCAATATTGATTTCGAGGCTTCGATCATACTCTTTTGGAATGTATACGGTTACGTTCGATTTGCGGTTGAATGCTACCCATTCATACCATTTATGCTTTACAGCCACTTCAATGGTGTCACCTTTTTCAGCTAAAGTCAGTGTTCCTTTTCCTTTGATATCAACTTTGACTTCATTCTGGTCTGTAGGAATAACTTCTGTGTCGCTGCCTTCCATTTTAAGATCGATGTGATCGATTCTGTCCGTTACCCCGATGCGTTCTCCTGACTGACTTTCTTTAGCAAATAACGATGTATTGTCATTCAGGATGACGTATAGCGTTCCAAGTGCAAGCAGTGCAATGATCACGGCAAAAGCATTTTTCATTAAAATCCCTCGCTTTGGTTTGTTTTTCCATTTTATAGTATTATTTTAATGCAGCTGCCGGTTCATCACAATGAGCCATAGGATTATTTTTGAATCAGACCAGAGGCCGAGTTCGGTGTGGGCTAATGAATAGAAAAGACCGATCACAGGTGACCGGTCTTAGCCTTTATTTCGCGATGAACATCTGCGTCCAATAAATCCCCTGACTGGGATCCTTCGCTGTTCCCACGCCAATATGAGTGACTTGTTTATTTAAAATATTTTTGCGGTGTCCGGGACTGTTCATCCAAGCGTTAACGACAGATTCAGGTGTTTTTTGTCCAACGGCAATGTTTTCTGCTGCCGTGGAGTAATCCACCCCGAAATTCTCCATCATTTCAAAAGGAGATCCGTACGTAGGAGACGTATGAGAGAAATAGTCATTTTCCTTCATGTCCTCTGATTTCATCTCCGCCACATTCGCTAACTCTCCATCCATCTTCAGGGCATTAAGTCCATTCTTCTTGCGTTCCTGGTTGGTCAAATCCACTACTTGCTTCATAAATCCATTTGCATCTGAAGTCTGTGTATCCTGCTTAGGCTGCTGTTCCGTGGGTGGTTCGGGCTGACCCGTATTCGGTTCTTGTGCAGGCTGATTCGGCTGCCCGGCTTCTTCATTTCCAGGCGTATTTTCCTCACCTGGATCTAAGTGTGTAAATTCGCGTAAGTCTCCATTTGGATCGATCGGAGCCATGAAACGGTGAAGGGGAGTTTGGTTTCCTTGCATCCCATCCATTCTATCTCGTCCATTGTTTCCATAGGAAACCGGATCGTAATTCACGTTCTGTGTATCCATCAGGTTATCGTTTGTATCGTTAGTGTTACAGGCAGTCATCAGCATAAACGGGATGACGGCACAGACTGTTATCGAAAGAAAGCGTTTTTTCATGTTTGATCCTCCAATATTGTTGATTACCTTTTATAACAGGCATTAACAGTCTTTAATATGTACTCCCGCCTTCATTTTTACCCTGTAAAAAATAGGGTTTACTTCTGTGTTTTAAAAGGGTTTTGAGCTCTTGACCCGAATAATTACTGATAAGGAAGAAGGAGGTTTTTCATTAATGGAACGGAAACGATTTCGGGAGATCGGAGGTAGTATCGGCTCGTATACATGTGGGGAAAATAACAGTATTACCGATATTGAGGGAGTGAAGGTTGGACATAAAACCCTTCACTATGAGCATGACGGTACCGTGGTAAGGACGGGTGTTACGGCGGTATTACCTCATGAAGGCAATCTGTTTCGAGAAAAGATATTTGCTGCCAGCTATGTAATCAATGGCTTTGGAAAAACAGTCGGGACGATTCAAATGGAGGAGCTGGGTGTCCTTGAGAGCCCGATTCTCTTGACGAATACTCTTTCCGTTGGGGATGTGTTAAAAGGGACCGTTCAATATATGCTGGGCGAAACACCTGAAATCGGCGACACAACAGGGACAGTAAATGTCGTTGTGGGAGAATGCAATGATGGTTATCTCAATGATATCCGGGGCCTTCATGTAAAGCCTGAAGATGCCAGGGAAGCCATTCTTCATGCACAATCCGGACCTGTTGAAGAAGGGTGTGTAGGAGCGGGAACCGGGATGCTTTGTTTAGGATATAAAGGTGGTATAGGGACGAGCTCCAGGGAGTATGCATTTGGAGATGAAAAGTATAAAGTGGGAGCACTCGTATTAACGAATTTCGGCCACAGAAAAGATTTAATGGTTCCCACCCTTCACACCGGGGAGGATATGGATATACCCGATGGATCCATCATGATCATCTTAGCTACCGATGCACCTCTCAATGAAAGGCAGCTTAAACGATTGGCCAAACGTGCTTCATTCGGTCTTTCAAGAACGGGTTCGTATGCAGCACATGGAAGTGGTGATGTTGTTCTTGCTTTCTCTACTGCTCACCGGATTCCACATCAGCCCGACAATGATAACACGATTCTTTACTCTTTCATTAAAGAAGACGGACCGATCATATCCACCCTATTTGAAATGACCGTGGATAGCGTAGAAGAAGCCATTTGGAACTCTCTTTGTAAAGCAGAAACCACAACGGGCAGGAATGATCGGAAGGTGGAAGCCATACCTTTAGATTTGTTTAAGGGTAGGCTATAAATAAAAGCTAAACATTCTATTATATTTAACCCTCAAGTAAATGGGGTATACCAATACTTATGAGTACTGACTATTTGGTTAAAGGAAGTGAAAATCATGAAGTATACGCCTATGCCGCCTTCCTTTTTCGAACAACCCACTTTGGAGCTTGCAAAGTCCCTGTTGGGATGTGTATTAATGAAAGAGACGGAGGAGGGAACTGCATCAGGTTACATTGTGGAAACGGAAGCCTATTTAGGGCCTGAGGATCGAGCGGCTCACAGTTATGGAAACAGGCGTACGAAGCGGACGGAAGTCATGTTTCATGAAGCAGGCCGGATATATACATATGTTATGCATACCCATTGTTTAGTGAATGTAGTGAGCGGTGAACGAGAGAAGCCTGAAGCGATTCTCATTAGAGCCGTTGAACCACTTGAAGGGTTGGGGCTTATGGAAAGAAGAAGGCCGGGTCATATAAAGAAAAATTGGACAAATGGTCCAGGAAAGCTGACGAAAGCGTTAGGCATCACAATGGAGGACTACGGAGGGAGCTATTTAGAACCGCCTCTCATCATCTCAAGAGGATACCAGCCAGAAAACATTGTAGAAGGAAAACGAATAGGAATTGAAAACACTGGAGAAGCGAGGGATTATCCATGGAGGTTTTGGGTTAAAGACAATCCGTATGTATCAAGATGAGTGTTTTTTTAAGAATTTTCTAATATCCATTGAAAACATACCCCATAAGTACTACGTTTGTGGTATATTTTTCTTATAAGACTAATTTCATTGAATACAGACAATTCGAATGGGAGCTTTGAACCTAAATGATAGATGGGCGCTTACATTTAGGGGAGCTAGTAGCGCAACCGACCACATACGAACGTAGGAATACGTTTTTGTGTGGTTTTTTTATAAGGCTTTTTTACATTTAGACATCTTCTATAAAAATAAACAGAGAGTATAGGGGTCCTATGAACATCTTTACTATTTTTCAAAACGATTATATTTATCATGATTTTCAGCCCTTATATGAAATGGGCAAGCATCAATCCCTCTATGCATATGAGGGCCTGTTACGAAACAAGTATAACGAAAACCCTGAAAGTGTCTTTCAGTCTGCCATGAAAGCGAATATCTTATATAAGCTTGATACCTTATCCATTTCAAAAGCTCTTGAAAGCTTTTCAGAGAATGGATTGAAGAACTGTAAGTTATTTCTTAATATTTATATTACGACGATTCTTCACCCAAGCTTTCATACCTATTTTTATGACCTCATGAAGAAGCATCCTGAAATTAAGGGGCGTCTTGTACTTGAGATTAATGAGTCGAGTGCGGAGGAACTCTGGCAGAATCCATTATTAAAAGAGTCACTCAAAGAACTTAAGCAATATGGAGTATGGTATGCGATTGATGACTTTGGTCAAGGGACATCCTCCATCAAGAAATCCATTGAATATGAACCGGAAATCATTAAGCTGGATCGCTATTTTGCTCTAAATCTGGCTCAAGATGATAAGAAACAACGATTCCTGTCCTTTTTTAATCAATTTTACGGTAAGGATACGTTAATTGTGTTAGAAGGAATTGAAACCAAACAGGATATGAAAGTGGCAGAGGAAATTGGGATTACAATAGGACAAGGCTTTTATCTGGGAAGGCCAAGTCGACTATTAGCTTAAATGGAATGGTGACTCTGAAGTGTGGGAGTTACCTTTTTTCGTGGAAACCTACAGTGGTTTTGTTGGAATTGAAATAAAATTGAAAATATTTAACATTTCCATTAAACTGAGGAAAAAGAGAAAAAAGGGGATCAAGGTATGAGGCTTCTCACATTTCCGCTGAAATTTATGTTCTATTATATTCTCGGGTTGATTGGTATTTTAGCCGTGAGTATCGCACCTGAAGTATTTAAGGAGAGGGGTCTGTATAATTTTGTCGGATTCTTTGAAGAGTTCATTAAATTTGTTTTTGTATTTTTGGACCGTGAAAATTGGAGCTATTCCTATAAAGGGATAACCGTCGATTTTCTGGACATGCTTTGGGGACCTTATCTGTATTCTTTGCAGATTATCGGCGGAGCATTGGGTTTGGGCCTGGGAATAGCATTCATCCTTACACTATTCACAGTGTTTTTGCCCCGATGGGTTACGTCTTCTCTAAAGAAAGTATTAAACCTATTTGAGACGGTACCTGACTTAATGTTTGCGTTTATGCTCCAGCTTCTCATTGTGTATGGTATAAAGCATTTCGGCTTCGAATTAATGAAATTTACAGAGTTTGGGGATGAAAAGATCTTTCTTGCTCCTATCATCACATTATCGATTATTCCCATGATCTCTTTCTTTCGTATTCTTCTTTTTATTATGGAAGAAGAGATGCTTAAGCCACATATAGAGTTTGCCCAAAGTAAGGGAATGTCAAAAGGCAGGATCCTCTTTGCCCACGTACTGAAAAATATTTCTCCAAGCCTGTTTTATCATGGAAAGCTGATTATTTGGGGGATGCTGTCGAGCTTATTTATCATTGAAACGATTTTCAATATGAGAGGAATCACGTATTATATCGTCCAGGACTTCAGACCGATGGTCATAGCCATCTCGCTGATGATGATTTACACACCTTTTTTTGTTGTGTATCAAGGTGTATATCTATGGATTAATCGGGAGGGAAGCGTCGATCATTCCAAATATAAAAGGGATAAAACGAGGTGGAATGAATGGAAGATATGGGGCTGGCTTTCTACGATTAGACGGCTTTGGTGGCAGCATATGCATAATGGGAAGTTTGCCATCGGCTTTAGTGTCATCTTTCTCTTGATTGTTATCAGTTTCCTTTATCCAGTCATGAAAGAAGAGCCGATTAAACAAATTCAGTTTATGAAGAACGATGAGGGACGAATCATCAGTGCACCTCCTCATAAACCATTTGGAGAGATGATCTTAGGCTCCGATTTCTTCGGGTATAGCATCCTCGATCAACTGATTGTCGGGGCAAAGTATACCCTCCTATTTGCACTGGTTGTCGCTTCCCTAAGGGTGATTGGTGGATTCTATCTAGGTATTGCCTATCATTTTCATTTAAAAGAAAACAGGAAAAACTGGCTTGATCGAATGGTTGATTCCATTCATTTCCTGCCTTTAAGTCTCATTGCGTATCTTCTATTAAGACCTGTGCTTTGGGGATTGCCCGTTTTGGGATGGGAACACTCCATTTTTGAAAGACTCGTTTTTGAAGCTGTCGTCTTGACGATTCTTGTGCTGCCGTTAACGACAGTTTTAATAGGGAATGAACTGAAGTTATTAGGAAAACAGGATTTTGTCCTGTCGGCGAAGCTCTTAGGGGGAAGTAATCGGCATTTGCTGTGGACGCACCTATTCCCACATCTGGCACCACGACTATTCATTATATGGGGACAGCAATTTATCCAAACGCTTCTCATCCTTGTGCACCTGGGATTGTTTCATCTGTTCCTGGGTGGAACGATCATTACAGGAGGACTGGTACCCGATCCTCCGAAATCAGGAACATTTGAATGGTCAGGTCTGATCAGTTCCACTAAAGATTCCCTGATGACCGGAAAGTACTGGATTGTCATTGCTCCGTTAGCAGCCTTTATGATTGCCATCATCGCCATGCAGTTGATTGTACAAGGTGTGAAGGAAATCCAGCAAACAAAGGTGGGGGTACTGGTGAACAACACTCCAATTAAGAATAAACATGAGCTGGTCAAGAACAAAACCTACCGTCCAGTGGTGGAAGACTTCCATTTGGTTCGGCAACAATCCTTTAAGGGATAGAGGGGAGAGATAGAGAGTGAGTAGAAAGAGTCCTAAATTACCACTAACCGATGAGGAAAGATCGGCACTTCGTAAAGAGAAAATCAGACTGGGAGACATCTTCGAACTGTCTCCCGATGTGTTAAGTGAAAAACTAAACATCTCTATGGCTAGAGCCCGGTACTTAGTAGGCATGTCCATTTTCCAACGAATTCCGTCGATCGGACCGAATATGGCGCATAATGTGGTTAAAGATCTTGGATTTCATTCATACGAAGACATTAAGAATGAAAAAGGGGAAGACCTCATTATAGACCTGGAAAAGAAGTACGGCGTCTGGATGGACCCGTGCGTGGAAGACTCCCTCAGGTGCGTCGTCCACCACGCAAACAATCCAAACTCCACCAAAAACTGGTGGGACTTCACCACCCAAAGAAAAAACTACCGCCAAACCCACGGTTACCCCAGTGACCGTCCAACCAAAGCCTGGGATGAGGGACGGACCTCATAAACTAAAAAGGCAGGAAGCAAAGAATCAGCTTCCTGTCTTAATTTATATGCGTTCTCTTCAGGGACGGACCTCTTTCGTATATACTCCTCAAAATGGACATGATAAGGGAAAAGGAGTGATGAAAGATGAGAGTCCTATTCATCTGTTTTCTATTGCCGTTCTTTTTTCATGCGTCATCTTCTGCAAGAAACATTCTGCCCCTTCCAGCCCATCACAATGAACTCGCAATCGTTATTGATGATTTAGGAAACGACATGAAGGGAACAGAAGAAATCCTGAAATTACCCGTCACCTTGACGATTGCAGTTATGCCCTTTCTGCCCACAACAAGGCAAGATGCGGAGAAGGCACATGGGCTTGGCCATGAGGTCATCGTCCATCTACCCATGGAACCGATGTCAGGGAAAGCAAGTTGGCTTGGGCCAGGGGCAATCACCACTTCACTTTCAAATGACGAAATCCGGAAAAGAGTAGAAAAGGCGATTGAAGAGGTTCCCTACGCAGTAGGCGTCAATCACCATATGGGTTCAAAAGCCACAGCTGATGAGAGGGTCATGAGGATCGTTTTAGAGGTATGCAAGGAAAAGGGTTTATTTTATTTGGATAGTAAAACAACAGGAAAGAGCGTCATTCCCAAGCTTGCGAAAGAATTGGACGTTCCCTATCTTGAAAATGAATTATTCTTTGATGATGTCTATACCGTCCAGCATATCGGAAAGCAAGCCAAGCTCCTTTCTAAAGAATTGGACAGTGACACTTCCACCATTGCCATAGGTCATGTCGGGGTCACAGGAATCAAGGTCGCAACCATGCTTGAAGAGTTTCTTCCACTTTATGAGAAAAAAGCATCCATTGTACCACTGTCAGATTTAATACCTGAATATCATTTGATTGATGAGAGCATGCCTTGATGGTGTGCTCTTTCTTTGTAAATCTTCTGTTAAACCAATGCTTATTTATTTGATATAAGAAGACCCTCCCTTATAATCAGAAGGTAAGAAGGAGATGATTCGATATGGATTATGCAATTGTAACGGGAGCAACAAGAGGCTTAGGTGAATCGATCGCCAAGCTATTTATTGAAAAAGGCATAGGGTTGATCAATGTTTCCAGATCAAATAACGAAAGACTGCAAAAGCTTGCCGGGGAAAAAGAGGTATCGTATGACTTCTTTCCATGCGATCTTGCACAATCAGGAGAAACAGAAGCGGTCTTCCGTGAAGTGGGGACGAAGGTATTCGGATATCAACCGGACAGAGTCTATGTTGTCCATAATGCCGGTGTGGTGACACCAATCAATCGGTCTGGTGAAGTAGAAAACCAAGCTCTCGAAACGAGTGTGCATGTGAATTTACTTTCTCCCATGATCTCTACCAATGAGATGATAAAAGCAGCACGGGGTTCTGACTCGAAGATGATCATGATCAATATCAGCTCAGGAGCAGGAAGTCGCCCTGTTTACGGATGGAGCACGTACTGCGCAACCAAAGCCGGTGTGAACATGCTGACAGAAACCATAAGCTTAGAGCTTTCTAAAAAGCATAGCCGCCATCAAGCGATTGCCTTCAGCCCGGGTGTGATGAATACGGATATGCAAGGAGAAATCCGTTCATCCTCTAAAGAAGCCTTTGTCGATGTAGAAGCATTTCAGCGATATAAAGAGGAAGGCATGCTTCGTGAAACAGATACGGTGGCAGATGCACTGGTCAAGCTTGTGACAGAAAGCGAACTTGAAAGTGGTAAGCTTTATCATGTAAATGATTTATTATAAAAAGAAAGCAGATTCCTGGAAGGGGATCTGCTTTTTGAATTTTGGGCTGTAAACAATAATGATTAGCGGTATTCACAATTTGGCACAATAAACTGCAAAAGTGGCACAATTTTGGATGAGAGTGGCACAAGTTTCCTCGAAAGTGGCACAACAAAAATATCCACGGCCCTACAATTAAGGTTTAAAAGGCAAAATTGGGGGTTTTTATGGGAATGTGCTGATGAAGTGGAAAATTTTTAACCAACAACACAAAAAAGTCCAAGTTTGAATAAAAATCAAAGAAGATTTGCCGAAATGATTTAATTCGTCTCCTATATTTGTTATTTTCGTTCATCAACCTACCGTGATAACTCTCTTTTCGAAAAAAAGAGACAAACCCCAAAGGATTTGTCTCTCTACTCTCATTTATTAAGATCGCACCGGGTTTGCGTCAGGTGCTGTTTTGCGTGTGAATTTTGGTAGTGCAAATCGAATGGCAATAATGCCGCAAACAGCAATTAAGATCGGGTAGAAGGCATATGGGATAATGCTGATCGGTGATATGCCTGCCACTTCAGCCACTAACAGAGCCTGCGCTCCGTATGGAATTAACCCTTGAACGGAACAAGAGAAAATATCAAGGATACTGGCTGATTTACGGGCGTCAACTCCATAGTTTTCACTAATTGTTTTAGCAAGGGGGCCGGCAATGATGATCGAAATCGTGTTGTTTGCTGTGCAAAGATTAGTAGAACTCACTAATCCTGCTGTAGCAAGCTGTGCTCCCTGAGGAGACTTGATTTTGCGGGTGGCGTGATAAAGTAAAGCCTGAATCCCGCCGTTATGACGGATTAGTTCAACAACCCCGCCAATCAGTACAGAAAGGATTACAATCTCTGCCATGCCAGTCATCCCATCGGCTACACTCCCGAAATAACTTGCCGGGGTAAAGCTTCCATCAATGAATCCAATAATTCCGGCTAAAACAATTCCGCCTAACAATACAACAAACACATTTAGTCCTGCAAGAGCACCGATGATCACTCCAAGGTAAGGCAGGATTTTAATCCAATTAAAGCTTTCCGCTCCGACAGTCGATTGATTCCCCATAGTAAGAACAAGAAGAATCACCATTGTGATGATTGCCGCAGGTAATACAATGAAAAAGTTGACTTTAAATTTATCCTTCATTTCCGTTTTCTGTGTACGAACGGCTGCGATTGTCGTATCAGAAATAAATGATAAGTTATCTCCGAACATCGCTCCTCCAATGACTGTTGCCATGGCAAGCGGCATGGAAATATCTGTTCCTGAACTAATCCCGACACCGATTGGCGCGAGTGCTGCGATCGTCCCCATGGATGTTCCCATCGATAACGAAATGAAAGCAGCGATAATGAATAATCCTACAATAATCAAGTTACCAGGCAGCACGGAAAGGGCAAAGTTTACGGTAGAATCAACAGCTCCCATCTTTTCAGCTACTCCTGAAAAAGCTCCTGCTAAAAGGAAGATAAAGACCATGATCATGATATCAGGATGACCGGCTCCTTTAGCGAAACGCTCAATCTTAGCCGTTAACGTCTCTTTCCGGTTCATCAACAGACCTACAACGGATGCAATGATAATTGATACTAATACAGGAAAAGCATAAAAGTCTCCAGAAATGATGCCTGCTCCAAGGAACAGAGAAACAAATATAATTAAAGGCAGTAATGCCAATAAATTTCCTTTTTCTTGATTCATTCCTAACACTCCTTTGTCATTGTTCAATTTCGTAAAATACAAAAAACCTCTTCAAAAATAAGAAGAGGTTTCAATAGAACGAAACACTCCTCTTATCTTTCAAGCTTTACGCTTGCTGGATGTGGCACAGCACTCAAAGCCTGAGTCCGCTGCCGAGACATCGCAGGGCCAGTCCCTCCGTCTCTCTGGATAAGAAGATATGTTATTTAGTTGATTTAAAATATACTTCCATACTTTAAAGGGTTTACTCAAAAAAGTCAAACGGGAATTTTTGAAACAAAAGCGGAGGCGGCTCGCTCAGGCCCGACAAGCATAAGACGAGAACGCCGGAAAGGCGCCTTTTGCCTTTATGGTGTTATTGGCTTATGACCTCGAGGGACTAGCCGCCGTAGCTGGCCGAAACAAAAGCGGAGGCGGTTCGCTCAGGCCCGACAAGCATAAGACGAGAACGCCGGAAAGGCGCCTTTTGCCTTTATGGCGTTATTGGCTTATGACCTCGAGGGGCTAGCCGCCGTAGCTGGACGAAACATTCAAAGCTCTAAAAATGCATGACTTTATCCATAATAAGGTATAAACTCATAGACAATTGAACGTTCAAGGTCTACTATAAGGAAGACAAAAAACATCTGGGGGATACGGTAGTGGAAAGAACTGTACGAAATCAAATTTTTACCTTACAAGGATTTTATTTATTAACGTTCTTCGGTGTTGGTAGTTTATATCCCTTACTCAGTGTGTATTTGAGTGAAAGCGTTGGATTAAACGGATATCAGATTGGAACGATCATGTCTGTAGGTCCGATCATGACGATTTTCTTCCAGCCGATTTGGGGAATGGTGAGTGACACGACCAATCGTCCCACCTTGGTTCTTGGTTTAACCTCTTTAGTGGCTGGGATCTTTGCACTCGGTTATTTGTTTATGGACTTTTACTATGGTCTGCTTATCGTGGCCATTTTAGTTGCAATCTTTCAAAGTGCAATCATTCCGGTTTCCGATAGTATTAGCTTGAAGTATACAAGTAAAGTCCGGTATAACTACGGAAATATCCGTCTGTTCGGTTCATTGGGCTTCGGGATTGCTGTCTTTATAATGGGGAAACTTTCGGAAGGTTTCATCGGACCCACCATCATCTTTTACTCTTTCTTTATCTGTCTGGTACTTTCAGGATTCCTTTCCTTTCGGTTTCCTAAGGAGAGAGCGGCAGCAAAGCTTGATTTAAAAGCAGGGATGAAAGAATTATTTACAATGAAGAAATTCCTCATTTTCTTAGCTGTAACCTTCTTAGTATTCGGTCCAAACCTGGCCAATAATGTTTACTTCGGCTTATTTGTTGAGGATTCTGGGGGGACGTATGCCGGAATCGGTCTTGCGTTTTTAATCGCCGTTTTATCAGAAGTGCCCTTTATGAGGATTGCCGGGGGATGGATTGATAAATTCGGACTATTAACGGTGGCTGCGTTAGCAGGTGCTGCGTCCATGCTCCGCTGGCTCTTTTACTTTACGGAACCTAGTCTTTGGCTGGTCTATTCATCGGCTGTGATGCAAGGACTTGCCATTGGGTTATTCATTCCGGCGGGCTTACGTTACATTAAAGAAATCACGCCTTCCCACATTACAGCAACAGCCGTTACGGTATATTCAGCAATCGGAAACGGACTGGGGAATTGGTTCAGTACCTTTGTTGGCGGTTTTATCTATGAAACGTACTCCATTTACACGGTGTACTTATTCTTCGCAGTCCTATCCCTATTAGGTATTTTCCTTTGCTTCGTTCTCATGAAAGAAGAAAAGAAGAATGCACTTGCATATTAATATGTTATTTCAAGGCGTCTAATGAGAGTCTCTCTCCTAGATGCCTTTTTTATTTGTTAGAAAATTTAAATAAATTAAAATAAAGGAAGGATTTACCTATGTCTGCGTGTAATAGTATATAGAAGCAGAAAATTTTGTGGGTGATGACATAATGAGGATCACAGGGGTTTTCATAATAGGAATTTTCCTTTTACTTACAGCATGTACACCTGAGCAGACATATCAAAAAGACCGATCAAACAAGACAGAACTCACGATTAAACCTTATAAATTAAATGCAAAAGAAAAAGAGCTGATTATGTTCACCGGGATTCAGGATATTCAATATTTTGAGTTAGACGGAAGTCTTGGAGAAGAGGATGATCTGCAAAAAACGATTGAGGTATATGAAAATGGCAAACAAGTGGAGAACGAGCCTTTTTCTTCTAATCAAATGGAGCACCTATTCAAGCATTCTCTCTTATCCTTTGGATTTACTTCAGATGATGAGGAAAAGTTAAAGTTTATACATGGCAGTGAAGGTGGAACGTTTACCATGATGAATGATTTCGTTTCTGGTGGTTATACCTTTGCTAGTCTTCTTTCAACAAAAACCACTTTAGAAAAAGGGCAGCCCATATATTTGTATGCGATTGCCGGAACGCAAGATGGTCAAATTTCAGGGTTATCCCTTGATGAAAATGGTAAGCCTTCAGGAGGAATCCTGGAAGCAGACAAAGCGTATGTATTCAAAGTCACGGTAACCGACCGGGAGGCTTTGCAATCAACAGAATAAAAAACCTGAAAAACGAAACGGCAGAGAACATCAGTCTTCAAAAAAGTAACATTAAAAGGTTTTGATCATCTTGAATTGTGGTACAAGTAGGATAAGATATTCAAAAGCAATCTCATAAATGCATCAATTCATATACGACAATTGTAAAATACCAATAAAAATAGCGTCTAATCTATAGAAAAGGGGATTTTAAAATGGAGAATACATTCGTCTACTCAAAAGATAATGCTAACCTTGGAGATACCGTGCAATTTAAAAGAAAGAAGAATGTCATCAATGGTGTGGTGACCACTCTTAGAGAAAATACGGTCATCGTCAAAATGGATAAAAATGTGGCAAAAAAGCTGGATTTACCAGATGATCAAACCGTAGTGGCACATAAAAACTATGTCGTCATTGAAAGAGCTGAAAATGATTCACAACCTGTATTTGTATATGATGGGTGGAATAGCGCATTAAAAGCCTAAACTTCATCTGCAAAGAAAAAGATCCTAACACGCCTAGACCAGTAGCATGGCTAAAGACGTATTAGGATCTTTTTTATTTTAATTTGCTGTTTACATATTCCTCAACCATTCCAGTGGTGACAAGCTTTCTCTGCGGCACGACACCTTGACGGGCAAGGGCGTTGATTTCATTGGTCACCTGATTAATCTTATCCGTTGTAAACGGTTGTTCAGCCAAACACAGCTCAACAGCTTCGTCGATCGCTTTTTCTCTACGCTCATCTAATATCATAAACTGTTGTACCAATTGATTTTGTTTACTTGAATGCTTTGTAATGTCTTTGTGTACACTCATGATTTCATCCCTCTCTGATTTGACGCATTATACCCTCTATTATGCCTTCTTCAACGTACTCATGGCAATGTCCAAATACCACTTCTATAAGATTGGGGAAAGGAGCCTTGAAACCGATTCTTTCACTTTGATCTTTATAGGTCTTTCGTTATACTCCTTGAGCGTCAATTCCCTACTATTATCAATATCCTTGCAAAACACAACGCTCAATTTTTCAGAAAGTGCCTGGTCATATAAAAAGGCATTAACCTCAAAGTTCAGGCGAAAGCTTCGTACATCGATATTGGCTGTACCGACAGAAGAAATGGTGTCATCCACTACAATGGTTTTGGCATGTATGAAGCCATTATCATAAATATAAATCCTCACTCCTGCCTTCAGTAATTCCCCGATATAGGAATAAGTCGCCCAATAGACAAATAAATGGTCAGGCATGTTTGGAATCATAATGCGTACATCCACCCCCGTAAGCGCGGCAATCCTTAATGAATCCAACAGGCTCACGTCCGGGATGAAATAAGGGGTTTGAATATAAATGGACTTCTTCGCTGAAGAAATCATCTTAATATATCCATTTTTTATCTGCTCCCATTCAGAGTCAGGACCGCATGTCACAATTTGGACACCGGCATGACCGGTAAAGGAAGACTGTGGAAAGTATCGTAAATCATAGGCAATCTTCTTCGAACGGCTGGCTTGATTCCAATCAAGAATAAACCGGGTTTGCATGGCAAGTGAAGAGCTCCCGACAATCCGCAAGTGAGTATCCCGCCAATAACCGAACTTAGGATTCAAGCCCAGATATTCATCCCCAATGTTAAAACCGCCTACGTACCCGATCTTCCCATCGATAATCACGAGCTTTCGATGGTTACGATAGTTTAGTCGGAGATTGATAAAGGGAATTTTCGAAGGGAAAAACACAGCCACTTCCCCGCCTGCAGCGAGAAGTTCTTTAAAGAAGCTTCTTCTTGTCCGCCGGGAGCCCATTTCATCATATAAAACCCGGATCTTAACACCTTGTTTTGCTTTTTCAGTAAGTTTCTCCAGGATGCGCTTACCTAAGTGATCTTTCTTAAAGATATAATACTGAAGATGAATATGATCCTGTGCTGCTTCCATGTCTTCTAATAAGGATTCAAATTTGTCCTCCCCATGGGTGAACATTTGTACTTCGTTATCCTGAGTCAAAAGAGCTTCATTATTCAGGAGATGCATATAAATAAGGTCCTGATAATGAGCGGACGTCTCATTTATAAAAGGGAAGCGGTGTTCTTTCAGAGAATGTATTTGCTTTTGAATTAAATCATCAATGCCGATTTTCTTCATATCTTCCCAGTCGAATAATCGCTTTCTGCTTAAGTTCTGACCGAAGATTAAATAGAGAATAAAGCCGAGAAGGGGAATGAAAAACAGAACCATAAGCCAGGCCCATGTCGCACCGGCATCTTTTCGTTCGAGGAAGATGATGACGCCCGCGAGGACCAGGTTAAGAACAAATAAAACCCCTAGAAGAGTAGATAGGATACTCATAATATGTAAGGCTCCTTTAACTAGCTTTCTATAAGTAGTATACCTGAGAATGGAATAGAAAAAAATGACAAAGAAAAACAGAGCAGACTGTCAGCCTGCTCTGTTCGGTGGGAATCTTTATTCATTCACAGCTTTTTTAGTCATCTCGCGCCCACGGGTAGGCCAGCTTTCGACACCCTTTAAACCTGGGATGTCATCTGCATAGAAGATCGGGTCCAATCCTTGTCGACGCTGACTCATATAGTTGTCCAATGCTTTAAAGGCAATTGGTGCTAAAATACCGATGGCAATCAAGTTGGTAAGAGCCATCAATGCCATGGAAAAGTCCGCTAAGCTCCAAACAATATCAAGGCTTGCAACAGAACCGAAGATCACCATTCCTAAAGCAATGAGGCGATAAATCAGAAGTCCAGTCTTACTATTATTAATGAATGGAAGATTGGCTTCCCCGTAGTAATAGCTTCCAATGATGGAACTAAAGGCAAAGGTGAAAATGGCAATCGCTAAGAAAATACCAGCCCATGAGTTAAAGTGCTCAGACATGGCTGCTTGAGATAGCTCGATACCCGTCAGCCCGGAACCGTACGCATCTGAAGTTAAGATGATAAACGCGGTTGCAGAACAAACGAGCAGCGTATCAAAGAATACCCCAAGTGCTTGAATGAACCCTTGTTTGACCGGGTGAGAAACAGATGCTGTAGCGGCAGCATTCGGCGCGCTACCCATACCGGCTTCATTGGAGAATAGTCCGCGCTTTACACCGTTCATAATCGCGGCACCAATTCCACCACCGACCACTTGTTCAAATCCAAAGGCACTTTTAAAAATAAGTGCAATGACTCCCGGCATTTCCGTAATATTCGTAATGACTACAAACAAGGCTAAAACAATATAGAAGACCGCCATGATCGGAACAATAATGGAAGAAAAGGTCGCTATACGTTTAACGCCCCCGAAGATGATGAGTGCAGTCAAACCAGCTAACACAATTCCGATAACAAACGTATTGATTCCGAATGAGTTACTGAAAGCTGTTGCGATGGTGTTACTTTGAACGGCGTTAAAGGTTGTCCCAAAGGAAAGGATGATGGTGACAGCAAAGATCGAACTCATCCAGGGCTTGCCCAGTTGTTTCTTCATATAGTAGCCAGGGCCGCCCTTGAATCCAACTTTATCTTTTTCTTTATAAATCTGGGCCAATGTACTTTCGACAAAGGCGCTGGCTCCTCCCAGAATGGCAACAAGCCACATCCAGAAGACCGCTCCAGGTCCCCCAATTGCTAAGGCAATGGCTACTCCTGCTAAATTACCTGTACCAATTCGAGTACCTGCTCCAATAAAGAATGCTTGCAGGGATGATATTTGCTTTTCCCCTTCCGCCTCTACCACGTCTTTATCACCTAATAGTCGAAGCATTTCACCAAAGTGGCGAATTTGAACGAATTTAGATCCGATTGTGAAGTATAATCCTAAAATGAGGAGTACGCCTATTAAAATATATCCCCATAATATTGAATTTGCTTCCGTGACTAAATTGTTTAAAATATCCATGATAACCCCCTCAGAAATTTGTGTCGGTTACGCTTAACATTATCTGAAAATTTAAAATAAAAGTCAAGTTATTATCTGAATATTAAAATATTACCAGTTAGGTATTTAGGAGGGCGAACTATTTTGTCATAATAATTAAGGGTTTTTTCAATGAGGCGGGTATAAAGTAGAGTTAAATAAATTATTCTGAAATAATATATTTCGGTCTATTCGGATAATGTTTTTTTATTTGGGTATGACGAACTTGAAGTGAAATGAAAAAAACGGATCACTGCTGATGAACAGTGATCCGTTTTAGATTGGTTAAAGTGTCCTGCTTACCCATTCGGCAATCCAGGCGCAGGCAACGGCAGCGTAAGTTCCCACTACATTGCCCAGTATCCCCATCAACAGTCCTACAGGAGCAAGTGAAGGTTGGAACACAGAAGCTACAACAGGTGCCGAGCTTGTCCCGCCAATATTCCCTTGAGAACCTACAGCTACGAAGAATAGAGGAGCTCTTAGTAGGCGTGCCACTAAGAAAATAATCATCACATGAATGGCTAACCATACAATTCCCATTGCGACGTACTGAGGAGAATCCCATACATATGCCAGGTCGGCTTTTGCTCCAATTGTTGCAAGCAATAGATAAATTCCTGCATATCCGATTTTACTTGCCCCGTAGTTTTCCAGGGTGCGAATTTTAGTAAAGGAGAAGATGATCCCGACCGCTGAAATGATCATAATCGTCCACGTTCCGGCAGAGAGTACATTCGTGACCGGTAACGTTTCCGAGAACTTTCGTACAACGTAAGCGACTCCGAATCCTAAACCAATGATGGCAGCCAGATAAGGAACTTCAATAGGACGGGCATTTTTACGTTGTATTTCCCCCATATCCTCATTCACTTTACGGATGATCGAGTTATCCGCTTTGTTCCACTTATCGAATTTATGCTGAAATCCTGCAAGGGCGATCATGATTCCCATCCAACTATATCCGACAACGGTATCAACGACAATAATAGGCGAAAGAATTTCTTTAGGTGTACCAGTAGCTTCAATCATGGCTGCCATATTGGCACTTCCGCCAATCCAGCTTCCAGCGAGAGCCGCTACACCAGTCCAAGCGTCCTCAGGAAGAAACGGCTGGAAGATGGCTAAAGCGATGGGTCCTCCGATCACGACACCAAGTGTCCCTGCAAGGAACATCGTAATCGCTTTCGGACCTAGCTTTAATGTTGCGGGAACATTCGCAGAAAGAAGCAGCAATAATAATCCCACTGGCAATATGTAAGCTGATGTAAAGTCATATAAAGATGACTGATCCGGGATGATTCCAAACGTTGTAGATAACATCGGAAGGAAATAAGTCCAGATTAATGGGGGAGCATAGTGAAAGAACTTCTGTAGGAAAGGATTCTTCGACTCTCCAAGAATGAATACAAGACCAACTAAGGCAGCTAAGTAAGAAAAGATTGCCATAGGTTCTTGAATTAAGATAGTGTCAAAACGCCACCACATAGTAAAACCTCCTTAAAAATCGATAACAAGGTTTACTATAACATTGAAAACGGTTACTAATTAGAATTTTAATAAGTGCTAATCTTTGTTCAATACAGAATATAATTGGAGTTGAAGGAAAGAATGGGGGGGTTTGAGAAGCATGGTTCACAAAAAAATGCCATAGAAATCCATGGCAACAACTTGCTCTCTCATTTGAAATAGATGAAATAGAGATGAATTGGATTTTTTATAAAGAAGGAGAGATAGAGATCAATAGTAATTCCAAAATCCTAAAGCGAATAATAAAATTCCCGTAATCATTGAAATACCAAATAACATAAATAAGAAATCAAGAATGCTGTCAGCGAAGACTCTTTTGCGGTTCTCACGTTTAAAATGACGTACTTCCTTACGATACGATCGTGCAGCACGACTCATACAAAAACCTCCTCCTCCATAAACATCATTAATACTAAACATATTCACCACAAAATAAGAAAATCCTTCCTGAAAGTGAAATATTTGACGACTTCCCTGTAACTCCGTCTAATTCAGTCGAATAGAGGGACGGACCTTCCTTGTGTCTAGAGTCCAAAATAAAGTAAGAGGCTATACTAGGATAGCCTCTTACTCTCATAAAGAAAGCTTACAGTAGCGTGCCAGTTGCCTTTGTTAGCGGAGGTGATTTTCTGAGATTTCGCTAAGGGCACTTCCTGCACTTTGATCCGATTTCTGCTGTACTGCCAAATCTCCCAGAGCCAACATCCCGACAAGCTGCCCATTTTCCACAACAGGTAATCGACGAACCTGGTGCTGGGACATTAAAGCTGAAGCTTCTTCAGCAGAGGCATCCGGAGAGATTGTCACAACATGCTGTGACATAACTTGAGAGACATTTCCTTGTGTACCTTGAGTCAGTCCACGAGTAGCAATATCACGGTCTGTTACCATACCGACAACTTGCCCGTTTTCAACAACGGGAACGGAACCAACATTTTTAGAACTCATTTTAGATGCGACGCTCTGAAGTGAATCCTGGTTAGAAGCTGCTTCCACATTTGTCGACATAATATCACGTACTTGCATGTAAATTCCCCCTTAATCAAATTGGCAGTACACCATTATTATTCGACAATTCCACTGAATTATTCTTAATGCGTTCAGCCAGTATTTTCAAATGAGGGGGACGGACTTCATAGGTGGGGAATTGAATACTACTTTTCAATGAACATTTGAGTCCAATACGTACCGTACGTTCCACCTTCCGCATATCCCACGCCAATATGAGTGTAGGATCCCGTCAGGATATTCTTTCTGTGTGGAGGACTCTCCATCCATTCCCTCACAACCTGCCGGGGACTCGTTTGACCGGCTGCAATATTTTCTGCAGCTTTGATGTAGCTGACATTAAAGCTCTTCATCATATCAAAAGGAGATCCGTATGTCGGGCTTCTGTGAGAGAAGTATCCAATGTCCCTCATATTTCGAGACTTGTAACGGGCCACCCTTGAAAGCTGCCAATCAAGCTGAAGAACAGAAAGTCCATTCTTTTGTCTTTCTTGATTCGTCAGGTCAATGACCTGGCTTTCAATCGTTATTGAACCTTTAATCCCCGGGATGTAGATTTCTTGACTTGGATAAATTAAATCTGGATTCGACAATTGAGGATTAGCTTTTATGATTTCAGACAGTCCAATCCGCAACTTTTTTGAAATTTTCCAAAGAGTATCTCCTTTCTTGACTGTATAGGCACTTGCTGCAGAGGTTTCATTTAGACCAAATAGACTAATGATAATGGATAGTGCAACAATGATAAGAGCGAGTTTAGTTTTCATGACTATAAAATGTGTAATTATGGACAAAATATTCTAAGAAAAAGTTCAAAAATAGGATTATTGTTTCATTTTTAGGGAAAAGAAAAACTATTAAACATAAAGTGAAACTTTTTGCGAAACCAATCGTACAAATAGGTAACGATATTTTATAAAAGAGGTGAATAACGTGGTAAAGGAGAACGATCGCTTTAAAAAAGTGATAACGAAATTGTCAAACGTGGGCGTAAATATTTCAAAAACGAAATCAAGACGGGAAATTCTTCATTCACTAAAGCAGTATCAGCCATTACCTAAGACGTTAACCCAAGACTCTTAAGCTCACATCTTAGAAACGTTGGACAGACATATTTCCCCTTTTCTCACGATATACTAAATAGTAGTGAAGAGGAGGGTTAGGTATGGAGAGAATGATGTTTGATTTACAAGCATTAAAGGAAATCAGAAAGAAGGCAGATGAAATTTCATACCACTGTATGAGCCGGAATCAACCGGATCCTCATCGTGTAAGCATGGCGTTAGATCAAGTATGTCGTGCCCTTGCGATGTTTGCAGAAATGGAAATTCATCGCATGCAGAATCATCCTATCCCCTATGACCCACAGAGCTATATTAAAGGCCGGCTGGGAATTGCCTATCGATCTGTACTCAAAGTTCCTCAAGAAGATTCCAATACAGCATAGCGAAAGAGGTTGACCCAAGATCCAAGGGGTTCTAAAATCAAATCACAGACATATATAAGTAACTCTGAAAGCATAAGGACTGGTCCTGTAAGGATGATACTAACTCATCGTTTTGGGTCAGCCTCTTTTTATTTACTATTCTAATCTAAAAGTTAGGTGACGATATTCATGACGGTGTTTTCGGATATATTGCTGGTCTGTAATGGGAAGGCAGGTCAAGGAACGCTGGAAGTTCTGTTAAAAGATGCTGTGCCTCCCTTATTAGACATCTGCACGAACTTAATTATTCATAAAACGAAAGAGAAAGGCGATGCTGAAAGAATTTGTAAGGAGACAGGTAATCAATATGAGCTGGTTGTCATTATGGGTGGTGATGGAACGATTCATGAGGCCATCAACGGATTGTCAGCCTTAGAAAAACGGCCATTGGTAGGGATTATCCCTGGAGGGACGTGTAATGACTTTGCCCGTTCGTTGCATATTCCCATGAACATTGGACAAGCTGTCCGCCTTATAACTGAACGGCCTCTTGAAAAGGATATCGATATCGTCAAGGCAGACGATCGGTATTTCAGCAATTTCTGGGGAACGGGGCTGGTCTCTCAGACGAGCGATAATATAGATGTAGGATCTAAGAGTGTCCTCGGTAAACTAAGCTATTATATAAGTGCGTTTCAATCCATCCAGGAATCGCCGATCTTAGATGTGAAGGTCACAACGGAAAATGACGTAATTGAAGAGGAAGTGGTGATGCTATTGGTTGCAAATGGCCGTTCCATTGGCTCTAATCCACTGCCCACCTCCATTGATATGGAAGATGGACTGATGGATATTTACGTCGTCAAAAAAAGCGGTTTCCCATTATTAAAGGAATTTTTGGTTATCAAAAGTACAGGCAATATCAGCGAGCAATATGATGATATTATGCATATCCAAGCAAGAGAAGCCCATATAGAACTAGGTCAGAATGAGAAGCTTGATATGGATGGAGAATTATATGAAGGAACCGGGCAGTCCCTTCGAGTATTAACTAAGCATTTGCGATTTGTCGTTGGCAGCTCAGAATAAAAAGAGAGCAAGGGGGTGCATTTTTCCCCTTGCTCTCTTTTGCTATGATTATACAGTTTTCTTTCTCTTCTTTATGACCAAGTATACAAGATAAACGGCGATTAGAACGCCACCAGCTGCAAGTGTAAGAAGTGTAAAGTTCTCCTCAATAAAGGGCTTAGCTTTAGCTCCCAGTGCTAAAATAATCGCACCTTCAAGGAAGAAACGAATTCCTCTCCCGATAATAGACCAGATCACCAATACCCTGATCTTAACACCGGAAACCCCTGCGAAAATCGTAAAGATCTTATAAGGGACAGGTGTCAGTCCTGCAATTAAAAGAGCCATTGCCCCATATTTAGTAAAGTATTCCTCTACTTTTTGAATCCTCTTTTCAGAGAAGAAATATACAAGGATCGGCCGTCCAAGTTTTTTTCCGATCAACCAGCCAAAAAGGGCTCCGACAACGGAAGCGATAGTCGTATAAAGTGCATACAGCAATGCGCTATCCGGATTGGCTATCGCTAATGGAATCAGTAGTACATCAGGTGGTATAGGGAAGAATGATGAATCGGCGAATGAAACAAGAATCAGACCCCATACACCATAATCCAGTAACCAAGCTTCGAAAGCGTGAAGTAGTTCAGACATAAGTTCAGTATTCTCCTTTATTGATAAAACGTCATTTTTGATTTTAATTGAACATAAGAAAGTATATCACTTTTTACAAAAGGAGTCATGAAATATCCCGTATGGTTGAAACCACTTCACGGAAGTTTCGTCACATATGCAGTTGATGATACTCTTAACAAAGTTTGAAAAAAGCTTTAATCGAAAATAATCTATTTCTCGGGAAATAGTGACAGAAATCTAATTTATTCTACATTTCAGAAGGAGACTTCATTCCTAATAATCGTATTCCTTCAGCAAGGACTGTCGAAACAGCATGAACTAGTGCTAAGCGGGAGGTTTGCTCTAGATCCTCGGAAATGATTTTAGTTTTCCCGTAATAACGGTTAAAGCTTTGTGCGGTATCGACTAAATACTTGGCAATAACCGAAGGAGCATAGTGGTTCCATGCTTTCTCAACCATTTCTGGAAATAATCGTAGCTGCTTCACCACTTCCCAGCTCTCAGCATCGTCAAGCCCCTTAAATGTCAGTGGAAGGTCAGCATCCGTTTTTCTCAGAATGGATTGGGCTCTGGCATAAGTATATTGAATATATGGACCTGTTTCTCCTTCGAAGGTCAGCATATGTTCCAGGGAAAATTCTATATCGTTAACCCGGTCATTTTTCAAATCATGAAAGATAATGGCCCCAACCCCAACATCTTTTGCCACTTCTGTTGCATTTATTAAGTCGGGATTCTTCCGTTTGATATTTTCTTCAGCCATTTTGATTGCTTCCTGAAGAACCTCTTGGAGTAAAATGACTCGGCCTTTTCTGGTGGACATTTTCTTCCCATCCTTTAGATAAAGACCAAAAGGGATATGTTTCATATCATTCGCCCAGTTAAACCCGAGCTTCTTCAATACTTCCATCACTTGTTTGAAGTGAACGGTTTGTTCCTGGCCAACGACATACAAGGCTTCATCAAAGGCATACTGGCGATGGCGATACAGGGCAGCTGCCAGGTCTCTCGTGGCATAAAGGGTAGCTCCATCTGACTTTTTGATGAGACAAGGCGGAAGATTCTCTTCTTCTAAACGAACCACTTGCGCTCCTTGTGATGTTTCCAGGAGATGATGGTTTTGAAGCAATGTTACGACCTCTGCCATCTTGTCATTGAAGAACGCTTCGCCATTATAGGAATCAAATTCAACTCCGAGCAACGAGTAAATCGTTTTAAAGGCTTCAAGTGATTCGTCTTTAAACCATCTCCAAAGCTCCGTTACTTCTTTATCTCCGTCTTCAAGAAGCTTAAAGGCTCTTCTTCCTTCTTCCTCGAGTGAGGGATCTGATTCTGCTTCCTGATGAAACTTCTTATAAAGAACGAACAATTCAGATATGGGGTTATCTTTAACCTTTTGGTGATCTCCCCACTTTTTGAAAGCGACGATTAATTTTCCGAATTGAGTCCCCCAGTCCCCGATATAGTTGATTTTTTCTGTTGTGTAGCCGCATTTTTCTGCAATAGTGGCGATGGAATTCCCGATGACAGTCGATCGTAAATGCCCCATGGAAAAAGGTTTGGCGATATTAGGTGAGGACATATCCAATACAATCGTCTTTTGCTCACCAAATGCATGGCTCCCGTAATCTGACCCTTTTTCCAAGATGGCTGACACGATTTCTTTTCCTGCTTTCAATCTGTCAAATCGGAAATTAACATAAGCACCTGCTGATTCAACGTTGCTGAAAAAGGGAGAGGAGAGAGTGTCAGCAATCTCATCGGCAATTGTGTGAGGTGCCTTCTTCCATGCTTTGGCCAGCTGGAAGCATGGAAAGGCCAGGTCCCCCAAATGAGTATGCTTTGGGGTTTCAAGCAATTCATACAGCTCTTGTTTGCTCCAATCATTCAACACCTGTGACTTTAGTACGTCAGTAACGATCGATTTCAAATCCATCATCTACACCTCCTGATAAAATCAAACACAAAAAAACTCGTCTCTATATAACATAGAGACGAGTTTAGCTCGCGGTACCACTCTTATTCCCTTAAAGGGCGCTCATTGTATAACGGGAGATCCCGGTTTTTCTCTACTAACTTCAAGAAAAACATCTCAGAAGTGCGTTTCATTCCAGGCTTCTCACCAGGCTCCCACCATCCCCGGCTCGCTTTCGATCCACGTCAGAATTACTCTCTTCATCATAGAATATTCGTATATAATTACTATTATTTTACACATTCTGGGGCTGATTGCAACCTGTAATTAAGAATCTTCTGATGAAAACATATACGTTTTATGGTGAAATCTCATGCTGAACACAAGTCCAAGGGCCAGCATATTCCCCATTAGAGAGCTTCCTCCATAACTGATGAAAGGAAGTGGGATCCCTGTGATCGGCAGCAATTGTATCGTCATTCCAATGTTCTGGAACACGTGGAATGTAATCATACTAATAATCCCTGCACATACATAGGCATTGAATGGTTCCTTTGTGTCTAAAGCCGTTTTGGTTAAATGGTAAATGAGCAGGAAGTATAAACTGATGACGACACTTGCGCCAATAAAGCCGTATTCCTCACCGATCACACTGAAAATAAAATCGGTGTGGTTCTCAGGAATGTATACTTCGCCTCCACTGTACCCTTTCCCAAAGATCTGCCCGGATCCAATGGCGTTAAGGGAGTTAATTAAGTGAAACCCCTCTAATTTAGCGTAGTTGTACGGATCAAGCCAAGCATAAATACGTCCAAACTGATAAGGCTTTACATTTAAATATTTTTCAAGGAGCTCAGGAGCCCACACCACAAGTGATAGGACGATTCCCCCGAGTACTCCGATAGAAGCATATATAGGAACGATCAGCTTCCACGTAATCCCTGAAACTAAGATGATTCCGGTCATGATGGCTAAAATAACAAGGGAAGTCCCTAAATCCGGCTGCTGCATAATAAAAGCAAGGGGAAGGAGGGTCGTAAGCCCGATCTTCACTAATAACTGAAAATCCGACTGCAGTGTTTTTCTGGGATTAAGCTCATGATGATTGGTAATGATTCGTGCAAGAGCAAGAATTAAAAACGTCTTCATGAATTCTGAAGGCTGAATAGAACCAAGCGGTCCCAGCATGAACCAGCTTTTGGCTCCGTTTCTATACGGTGCGATGCTTTCCGGTGAAATGAGTAATACAAGAAGCAGGAAGATTCCTGCACCATATATGTACCAGGCAAGACGCTTATACTGATCAGAATCAAGGAATAAGGCCCCTACAATAATAATTCCACCCACGACATACCAAAAAGCTTGTCTGATCACAAAGTTCGTTCCATACTGACCTGACGTCTGGGCACTACTTATTCCCATAGCACTAACGATAAAAAACAACATCAATAAAAAGAGAAGACCCCAATCGATCTTATCAGCAAATCGCTGGCGAGTTTCCATAATCTATTCACCTGAATTTCTAAAGATTTCACATTCCTAGTCTAATAGAAATGAAGGGAAATTTCTACTCATGACCAGAGAAATTACGGAAGTTCTGTCGGGATGTGACAGTCATTACATGATATTTGTCGAAATAAAATCAAAGAAAAAGCTGATAGGAGTGGGATTCTATAAAGGGATACCGGGATTAAATTCCATTTTTTACATGATTGTAATCGTTTCTTATCACTAGAAGATAAGAAGAAAGTGCCGTTTCCTAACGTTTGGCAGCCATTAATCCCATTCATAATAGTAATAGAACAAATATATAAAGCCTGTGGTCCTGCGATATGACTATTTTCGACAATTACCTGCGACTTTTGTCATCATTTTGAAATGAAATAGAAAAGAACAAGTACCATACAAATTTGCTAAAATAGAAAGTATGAATCGGCATCGTGTTAATCAGATGGAGGGAATGTTCTTGAAGGCAAATAATCAGGTTAAAGATATCATCTATGTTCACAAGAATACGGATCGTCAGTATGTCGTATCTTACGGAATTCATTTCAACGAGTTTGCTTCAAATGCCCGTAAACCATTGAAGAATTTACTCCTTATTAAACATCAGTACGAGCATGGTGCATTTAATATACATACGCATATGGAGTATGTGGAACAGGATGAAATGAAGAAGATTATGAATGACGGAGTACAGAGCTATGGTGATTTCTGTTGGATTGACTTCGAAGAAGAAGTGGGAGTCAATGAACTGAACGGTCAAGAAATCGCTGAACTGCTTTATATGGGTCATACTAAGCAGCCTTTAAACCCTCCTTTTTATTCAAAGCTGAACAATCGATACGCGTACCTATCTCATGATGATGGATGGTTTAACAAGATTTATTATCGGGATTTTGAGGACTTCTATCAAATGTTAGGGGCAACGGTATCTTCGAAATTGAGCACGGTTAAAGGTGGAAAGGGCTTATTTGGTATGAAGAAGGAGAAAGCCTATCCAATCATCGGGAAGGAAGTCATTGATTCCTTTAGAGACAAACTAAAAGAAGGAATGGTCATTTCTTTAGAAAAAGCCATACTAACGAGAGGGAAGATAGAGATCCCGATCTGGGTGATCGGTGATTATTACGATATGGACGAGATGGCGGAAGATTATAAGGCAATCCGCAAATCACCTGCCAACGGATTATTATCCTATGATCGTAAAACGAAAAGCTGGAGTGCTTTACTACGATAAGCAGGAAGCAAGGAGCGTGAAACCTTGGTAGAAATTCAATTTCATGACAATCTGGTTCAAGGGGTATTTCTTGAGCGCCTCAATCGGTTTGTCCTGGAGTGTCAGATTCCGTCAGGTTCTATTGAAAAAGTCCATTTACCTGATCCAGGCAGATTAAAAGAATTATTGGTACGGGGAAACCCGATCTGGCTTCAAGCATCAACAGATCCTAAAAGGAAGACAAAATGGTCAGCCGTGATGACGTATGATGCTTCTAACGGTATGTATGTGTCTTTAAATACTCAATATCCAAATCGGTTGGTCCTTGAAGCCTTGCAGCTGGAAATGATGGAGGAGTTAAAGGAGTGGCAGTTGGAAAAAGCCGAGTATAAAGTAGGAAGCTCACGCTTTGACTTCTTACTCACTCATAGACAAAATGAACAAAAATTATTGCTCGAAGTAAAAAGTGTCACCATGGTAGAGGACGGAATGGGGAAATTCCCGGATGCGGTCACGGCAAGAGGAGCAAGGCATGTGGAGGAGCTGACGCATTTACAGATGGATGGAAGCTATCAATCAGCAGTCCTGTTTATTGCTCAGCGAACCGATTTGACCGGGATCACTTCCGCTCCAGAAATTGATCCTCATTTTGCCCGGATCATGGAAGAAGCCGAAGATCAGGGTGTCCGTTTTTTCGGAAGAAGCTGCATTGTTACGCCAGAACGTATCATCTTGAATGGACCTATACCTGTATACCCAAAAAAGGATTACCTTCACGGCCGTCTTTAGCATGTGAAGATTAATCCTTTTTTGTTATATCTAATTCACCTGTACTTCTGTTTTTGCTTTATAGTTCTGGTCTCCTTTTGCCGTTAACCAAACGGTCAACGTATAGGTACCGCCCTCGACCTTTGGAAGAACAACTTTCTGGGAGAACTCTTCACCCTGTTTTACGGTGATTTCCTGGATCGCCTGGGTATACATCTTATTTTTTGAGTCCTTATACACTACTTCACCTTTATCGTTTCGAAGTTCAAAGTCAATGGTTTGTCCTGATGAAAAAACGAAGGTCTTCTCTTGCTCTGTTTGGTTCTTAATTGAATATACATAGACAATCTGACCGCTTTCCTCTTGTTTCGTTAATGAAGGTTCCATTTCGCCTGCAACAATCCCTTTCTGTACAGAAATGTCTTCACCAGCTCCTGAGTTCTGATTCTCTTCGGATTGACTGCCGTTCTCCTCACCAGCCGTTCCACAGCCTGCTATTCCTGCCATAAGTATTATCAATAACATAATCAATCGCTTCATGCCAAATCCACCTCCTTACTGTATTAGACAGGGTTTATCCCAAAAGGTTACAAGTGTTCCCGAATATGAGCACGAAGACACACGGGGATGTGCTGAACGTGTTTCTTTCTTCCTTTATATGGGCAAAGATTTATATATGTAAGGCAGATTACTTTTTAAAATCAGGAGGTTCAGTACAATAGAATTATAGAAAAAGAGCAGAGGAGCAAGGTATATGAAAAAATGGTTAGCGATTATTGGGTTTATTTCCTTACTACTAGTATCTGCTTGCGGTCCTTCAAATGCAACCGATAGCGGGGAACTTCCTGATGAAAATTGGGAAATCATTTCATCGAAAGCAGAAGGAACAAAAGTGAATATGTTTATGTGGGGCGGAGACGATGGAATTAACCGTTATATTGATGACGTAGTTGCTCCCATGCTGAAAGAAAAAAATAATATCGAGTTAAATCGGGTACCTTTAGACACACAAGAAATTCTTCAAAAACTACAAACAGAGAAACGGGCTGGCAAAGATAAAGGAACGATCGATATCGTGTGGATAAACGGAGAAAACTTTAAAAACGCAAAGGAAAATGATTTACTGGCAGGGCCTTTTACAGATAAGCTGCCGAACTATACAAAATTCTACGAGACTGAAAAAGCAGCGTATCAATATGATTTTGGAACGGAAACGGAAGGGTATGAAGCACCGTGGGGGAAAGTTCAATTTGTCTTCTTCTATAACAGTGAAAAAGTGAAAAATCCCCCCTCCAGCTTCGATGAATTAAAAGCATTCATGAAAGAGCATCCGGGGAAGTTCACCTATCCCAATCCGGCTGATTTCACCGGGAATGCATTTCTTCGACATCTTCTTTATGCTACATCTGACTCGGATTTAGCTCAGTCTTCATTCAACGAAGGAACAGCAGAGAAGATGGGGGAAGAGGTATGGAAAGAGCTGAATGAAATGAAGCCATTCTTGTGGCGAGAAGGAGAAACGTACCCCGCAACATTAACAGACCTTGATAAGTTATATAGCGGGGAAGAGGTTTGGATGACGATGGGATACAACGAAGCAAGGGCAGAGCATCTGATCAAGGATGGAGTGTTCCCGGAAAACACAAAGTCATTTATTTTAAACGATGTTGGATCTATCGGGAATACTCATTTTCTGGCAATTCCGTTCAATAGCCCCAACAAAGAGGGAGCGCTGGTGACCATCAATGAACTCCTCTCTCCTGAGGCTCAGTATGAGAAACTAAAGCCTGACTATTGGGGAGAAAGTTCACCCATTTCCTATGAAAAGCTGGATGAGGAATGGAGAAATAAATTTAAAAGCATCGATCGGGGAGAGAGTGTACTGGAGGCTTCTGTACTCGAAGAGAGCTTTAAGGGAGAGCTGGATGCGGAATATGTGGAATGGTTAAAGGATAACTGGATTCGTGAAGTGGCAGAGAGTCAATGACACATTTCTCCTCATTCCAGCCATTCTTTTTTTCATCCTTATTCCGGGACTTGGGATCGTACTTGCAATACTTGAGAGTGTCAGGAGTGGAGAAACCATCACATTCCAGCATTATGTGAATTTGTTTGAGGGGAAGCGATTTATGACATCCTTTCTCTTCAGTTTGATCGTGACCTCCATCTCAACCATCCTGTCCTTAATCATTGGCTTGGGGATCGTAAAGGCATTTTCCCCTTTACTAAAGGAAAATAAACATAAACTCCTTGTCTGGATTCCGATGCTGGTTCCCCATTTTGTATGGGCTTATCTCATCTACTTACTCTTTAATCAAAGTGGTTTTTTCTCCAATGTACTCGGGTTAACCGGTTGGATCGATGACCGGGGTCAATTCCCGATTCTGGTCCAGGACCGAAATGGGATTGGAATCATTATGACGTATGTCTGGAAGGAGGTCCCTTTTGTTACCCTGATGCTGTTACCCGTTTATACCACGCTTTCTAAAAAGTATAACGAGGTAGCTTCTTTATTGGGAGCGAATTTCTCTAAAGCGTTTTTGGTAGCAGAATGGCCATTTATCCTTCCCGTTCTCGTAGAAACCGGAGCCATTTTGTTCGCTTTCATTTTTACAGCATTTGAAGTGCCTCAGCTTCTGGGAGTGACTTCACCACAGATGATGGCCATCCTTGCTTACGACTGGTTTTACAGTGGCAGCTGGAGTGACCGGCCATTGGCGTTTGCCTCACTCGTATTTGTGGGACTGGGCATTGGGGTTGCGATGTGGCTCCTTATTTACATCACAAACAAGAAACGCCTGCACATTACAAAAGGGATTGGAAATTAGAGGTGTTCACATGAGAAAATCGTTATTCTACAGCATATCACTCGTTCTTTTTGTGTTCCCCCTCTTATTTCTAGTGTATAAAAGCTTTTTCGGTGTTTGGAGATGGGGGAGCCCTCTTCCTTTTGAACCTAGTTTAAGGGCATGGAAGGTGTTAATGAACGAGGGGGAATTCCTGGATTCGATCGGTGTCTCCATCTGGATTGCCATTGTTGTATTGGCGGTAAACCTTCTGATTGGCGTTACTTCAGGAAGAGTGTTTTCCTTATCGTCGTTCAGAGGTAAATCCATCATTGAAGCATTTCTTATGCTGCCGCTATTCCTTCCCGTGTTAGTGGTGGCAATCGGGCTTCATATTACGTTCATACGATATGGACTTGCTGATCACTGGACGGGAGTCGCACTCGTCCACTTAGTGCCTACCATTCCATATAGTATCAAAATGTTCAAAACAGGTTATGAACGGATCGGCACGAAATTAATCGAGCAATCAGCCTTACTTGGGGGGAGAGTCTTTCAACGTTTTTACCATATTGAACTGCCCTTACTTCTTCCAAGTATACGAAGTGTTCTGTTTTTGACGATTGTAATCAGCTTAAGTCAATACGTCCTTACAGCGATTATAGGCGGAGGCAATGTCGTGACGCTGGCGATGGTCTATTATCCTTTTACCGATACGGCAGATGAAGCGGTAATGGCAGCCTTCTCCATCGTGTTCGCCCTCATTCCCGCCATGCTGTACATCATTCTGGAAGGGTGTTTGAAATTCATACTCCCTTATCAACATCCAAGAGGGAGGAAGAACCTTTGAGTTCATTCATAGAAATTAATCAGTTAACCAAAACATTTAAAGATAAAGAGGTACTAACCAACGTTACGTTCTCATTAAACAAAGGCGAGATCCTCACATTGGTTGGAGCATCCGGGTCTGGTAAATCAACATTCCTTCGCATTCTCTCCGGGTTAGAGTCTGCGACAGAAGGGAATACGTATATTGATGGGAAAGATATCTCCTCTTTAAAGCCTCAAAAACGCCCCATTGGGATGGTCTTTCAACAGCCATTATTATTCCCTCATATGAATGTCCTGGAAAATGTCATGTACGGGCTGGAAATGAAAGAACGAAACAAAGGGAAAAACAAGAAAAAAGCCATGAACTATATTGAACGAGTAGGCCTCGATGAAGTAATGCATCATTATCCTTCTGAGCTTTCCGGTGGTCAGCAGCAACGGGTATCCCTGATACGATCTTTGATTTTAAAGCCGAAGCTTTTACTTTTAGACGAACCTTTCAGCAGTCTGGATTTGCAGCTAAGGAAGGAACTGAGGCAATGGGTACGGCACATTTTTAAAGAAGAAGAAACAACCGTCATATTCGTCACGCATGATCGCGATGAAGCGTATGAACTTGGAGATCGAGTGGCTGTTTTACAGAGTGGCAGATTCTTGCAGATAGGAACACCGGAGGATATCTATTATCGGCCACACACTCCATTTGTGGCTTCTTTCATGAGTGATGGACTCACCCTGAATCAGCAGCAATTCATTCACGCCTCCAACATAAAAGTAAGTTGCAGCTCTGCCGACACGTCCCTGCTAAGATGGAAAGGAACAGTGAGGCAAAAATTATTTTTAGCCGGCACGAATCTCTATGAAGTATGGGTGGATGAACTGGAGCAAAAGCTAAACCTACCCATTGAACAAGACGCTTCTACTGAAGACATCTGGCTTTATGCAGAGGAAGAGAGCATCCAAACGTTTGAGAAAGAGGAATAGGAGGGAAGAAGAATGAAGAAGAAGGAGATCGGTAAGATCCTGTTGTTCATTACCATATTACTGATCCTCATGTGGCTGAGCCGGAATTTCTTTAACGTAAAGCCACATGACATCAGAGATTGGATAGTGTCCTTCGGTATTTGGGCTCCTATTGTTTTTATTGTCGTCTATACGATTCGCCCGCTGATTCTTTTTCCGGCTTCCATCCTTTCATTGGCTGCAGGTCTTGCTTTCGGTGCATTTGGAGGCTTCATATACATTTTGATCGGAGCTTTAGGTGGTGCAACGGTAGCCTATTATACTGCGAGCTTCCTTGGTGCGAAACTATTAAAAAGACCGTCTCCACGTATGATCAAGATCCGCGAGAAGATGGAGGAGAACGGTTTTGTGTATGTATTACTATTACGGCTCGTTCCGTTTTTAAACTTCGATCTCATCAGTTACCTTGCCGGCATGGGGAAGGTGAGATACATTTCATTCATTTTCGCTACAGCCATCGGGATTTTACCTGGTACGTTTGGGTATGTATTTCTGGGGTCAAGCTTGGTAGGAGAAGATCGAACGAATTTATATATCGCTATCGGCTTTTTCTTGATGATGATCATCGTGCCTTTAATCTTCAAGAAAAAAATGAAAGACTGGCTGGGATTATCGAGTAAAGATGACAAGTAAAGGATGGGAAATACATGTTAGATACGCATGCCCGTAAGTGGGTGCAGCCAAGTATTGAGGGGACAGCACGTTTGTTTTTGAAAAGGGGATTATCAGCCAATCAGGTGACGTTGATTGCTTTTATAGTAGGTTCAGCTACAGGTCTGGTCTATTATTTTGGATTCCCGATCTTAGCCGTACTCTTATTATGGTTATCCGGCTTTTTGGACGCAGTCGATGGTACCATGGCCCGATTAACGAAGCCCTCCCCCTTTGGAACCGTCATGGATGTCACTTTTGATCGAATCGTCGAGATCAGTGTCATTCTGGGCGTTGCTTTCATACACCCTGAGATTATGTGGGCGCTTCTGTTACTGAGCGTATCCATCATTATTTCCATGACGATTTTCCTGACAGTAGGAGCCGTATCAGAGAAACAGGGAATGAAATCCTTTTATTATCAGGCAGGACTTGCTGAGAGGACGGAAGGATTCATTCTGTTCAGTGCCATGATGATATTTCCGTCCATCGTCCTGTGGACCACCTTATTGTTTTTTGCAGTAGAATTGTTCACGGGCTTACAGCGATTTCTAGAAGCGAAACGTTTACTTTCATAAGGAGGAGAGATGAAGATGGATCAATACGATTTGATAGTAATAGGGGGAGGAGCGGGTGGACTGACCGTTGCATCAGGAGCCGCTTCTTTGGGAGCAAAAGTGGCACTCATCGAAAAAAGCGGCCTTTTGGGCGGAGACTGCCTTCACTTTGGGTGCGTTCCATCCAAGGCATTCATCCAATCGGCGAGAGAAGTGGCTGCGATCCGGGCAAGCAATGATTATGGTTTCGATACAAAGGGTTCAGTCGATATGAAAAAGGTAAGGGCGAGGGTCAAAGAAGCCATTGCCCATATTCAACAACATGACGATCCCGATCGATTCCTGCAATTAGGGGTCGATATTTACTTCGGGGGAGCAGAGTTTCTTGATCCTCATACGATTTTAGTGGAAAAAGAGGACCGGATATCCGGGAAGAGAATAGTCGTTGCAACAGGGTCAAGTCCTCTCATTCCTGGAATCCAAGGCTTGGAAGACGTTGAGTATCATACGAATGAAACGGTATTTGAAGTAGATGAGCTGCCCCGCCGAGTCGTATTTATCGGAGGGGGCCCGATTGGTTTAGAACTGGCACAAGCATTTTCTCACCTTGGATCAGAAGCAGTCGTCCTTGAAAAAAATGATGAGATATTAGGGAAAGAGGATAAAGAAATCCGTGAAGTAGCCACAGACCTATTAGAAAAGGATATTCAGTTTGTTTATGGAGCGGAAATCGAACGTGTATCCGAGAGGGACGGGGAGAAAGTGGTCCACTATGTGCAAGACGGTGTAGAGCATACGGTGGAAGGGGATTTATTGTTTCTGGCTGCCGGACGGAAACCTGGTACGGATTCTTTGAACCTATCTGCTGCCGGAGTAGAAGTGGACAATCGGGGCTTCATCAAAGTGAATGACGAACTAAGAACCAACCATTCTCATATATTCGCGATTGGAGACGTCAATGGTCGATATCCATTCACCCACAGTGCAGGAATGGAAGGGAAGCTTGTCGTCCAAAATGCAGTGTTTGGCTTGAAACGCAAGGTTTCCTATAACAAACTGCCGTGGACAACCTATACGACACCTGAGGTCTTTCATATTGGGCTGACCGAGGAAGAGGCTCTTGAACAAGGATTAGAATACAAAGTCTATAAGAAAACATTGGACGAAGTCGATCGATTCGTCGCAGACCATCGAACAGAAGGTCTCATAAAAATCATCACAGACGGGAGCGGGAAGATCCTCGGCGCCCACGCAGTCGGATCCGGTGCAGGAGACTGGATGCAGCCTATCGTGTTTGCCATGGAAAAAGGAAGCAAAATCGGCGCACTGTCCAATATGGTCTATCCTTACCCGAATCACGCTGCAGCCGTCCAGCAGGTAGCGGATCTCTATTGGAGAGAGAAGTTGTTTGATGGTGTACTGCCGGTGATTAGTAAGAAGTTTGTTGAAATTTTCAGATGATAGATATAGAAAGCGCGACTGCTGGGAGGTGGTTGCGTTTTTTGTTGGTGAATGTGCGGATTGCGGTGAGGGTAAGGTGTGGGGTGTGGTATGACGCGTGTTCACAATTTGGCACAACAAACGCTAAAAGTGGCACAAGTTTGTATGAAAGTGGCACAATAAACCGCAAAAGCGGCACAAGTTGCTCGAAAGTGGCACAACACACGAGCTTATCCTCTCAAAATACATATTATATTTGGAAAAATAAAGGGTTTTTCGATTCTATGTCGAATAGATAGATTAAGAAATAGGAGGAGTTGATAAATTGATCGCTAAAAACAGAGAAATCCCGCGGAGAATCTTAATGAATGAAGTATTATTAGAAAGATGACGGCCCACCCATTCTCTCTGGGAGATCATTAAAACAGATTTGGCAAAGCGAAAGGCCGGTTATCGGGGAGAGTTGCAATTAGATTACCATCTGAAGTTTATATCTCAAGATAAAAATATGATGATCTTGCATGATCTACGCTTAGAAATAGATGACCGTTACTTCCAAATCGACAGCCTCATCCTGACTCCATATGTCGTGATACTCCTGGAAGTTAAACACATAGCTGGTATATACACCTTAGACTCAAGGTTCGATCAAGCTATCCGAAAGTTTGAAGATAAAGAAGAAGCTTTCAGCCATCCTGTCACCCAGGTAGAACGCCAGAAAAAGCAGTTGCTCCGTTGGTTGACAAAAATGAAAATCCCCTCAATCCCTATCACAACTCTGGTCGTCATGACAAATCGCTCGACTGTCATAAATACATTCTCTCCTCACGAAAAGTATACTAATGTAATCAGGGTGGAAAATGTAGAGGAAAGAATCCTATCCCTGCTCACAGCATATAGAAAAGAACATCCTTCCTTTAAACAAGTTAGAAAAGCGTCCGCCTTATTAGTAAAAAAGCATGAACCTCTCATAGCATTCCCCGAAGAAATCTATGGTATCTCCCGAGAGGAAATCATTACAGGAGTACAATGTCCAGAATGTCGGCACTTGCCCATGTTAAGAAAATATGGTCATTGGCAGTGTCTGAAATGCGGGGGGAAATCAAAGAACGCACATAAATCAGCCCTATTGGACTATTCTTTGTTGCTGGGAGACGAAATTACGAATAAACAGCTAAGAAAATTTCTCCACTTGGAATCCAGAAAGACGGCTCTCAAAATACTCCAGTCCATGAATCTCCCCTCAACCGGTACTACAAACAACATAACCTACTACATCACCCACCATACCGACGAACAAACCTCTCATCAATCCAATTCTTCATACGCCAAGCCCATCCACTGACTAACGAAAACGATCCGTATGTCAAAAAGCCTCTCTTATCACCCACCGACATAATCGCAAGGTAGCGTTCCTGGGGCTCAAAAGGAATGATTGTTCCGGTTGCCGCAGCTCCGTTCAGGTTTTTCCACAGAACAGGTCCTTGGCGTACAGCTGTCACCCCATTTTTCGGAATATCCGGAAAGTCCTTTAAAGTCGCGCAATCCCCGGTTCCAAATACGTTGGGATATTCCACTGATTGAAGATAGCTGTTCACCAGCAGAAAACCTTTTTCATCTGTCGGTAAAATGCTGCTCCCGAATAGGGGAGGTGCTTTAGGTCCTCCTAAAAAAATCACTTCATCGTAGTCGATGCTTGTGCCGTTATCTGCATATACGCGAGTATCATCTACTTTTTCAACGCGCCCCTGATGTAGCTCAACCCCATTTGAAAGAGTAAGCCCTGTTATTTTTTTCGAAGAATGGGAACCGGCTTTTTCTAAGAGGGGGGAGGAATGAACAACCGTTACCATATGTTCCTTAAAGCCGTTGTCCACCTTCCATGCCTTCAATGACAATGCCATTTCAATACTCGCCGCCCCGCCTCCGATAAAGACGGTTTTCCTGCTGTTATACAACTTCTCTATTTGCTCAGGGAATTGATAGTTTGGTTTGATCGGAAGATTGTGTTCATGTAAGCCCTCGATTTCCAATGAGTCATTGCGGGATCCAATGTCGAAGGAAACAAAGTCGTAAGTGAAGATGTCCCCTTTGTCCGTTAGAAGATTTTGCTGATCAGGGTCGATCGATAGAACGGTCCTTTCGACGAATTCACACTCAGCGCTCTCACACAATCGCTTTAAATCGATTCGCGTTTCCTCTAAAGAATAGATCCCTTCCGTATATCCGGAGAACATTCCTGAATAATATTGATAACGTGAAGGGGAAATGAGGACCCACTTCACGTTATCATCCTGATTTTCTCTCCGTTTTTTTAAGCAATGCAGGTGACTGTGTCCGCCACCGACTAAGATGATTGTTTTCATAATGAATCTCCTTTATAGAGGACGTTGTTCCTCCCATTCTTCTCGAATCAAGCCCATACGGATAGAGTCGTAGTATACTCCATTGTAATAACGGCATTTTCTCATTCTTCCTTCGAGTTTCATCCCGATTTTTTCAGCGGCCTTCATCATCCGTTCATTCCCTGACCAGGTGGTGATGCCAACACGGCCGATTTCCTTTGTTTGAAACAAGTGGTCCACCCAGAGGGATAGCGCTTCTGTTCCGTAGCCGCCGTTCCAATAAGAGGGGTCATAAATCACGATGCCGGCTTCAAGCCATCTTGTGGGTTCGAATTCCCAATAGTATCCGACGGTTCCGATTGTCTTTCCGTTTACTTCAATGATGCGTTGAAATTCATCGCTGCGACTTTTATTCTTTATGGAGGATTCCATGTACTCTTCACGTGTTAAGCGTTTATGTTCAAAATAAGGGGCATCCCATTTCTTCCATTCGGGAGAAGGATCTCCATAAATATAGTCCCATAGAGTAGAAAGATCTCTTTCTTCTATTTTTCTAAGTGTTACACGCTGACTTGTTATTTTCAATTCATGAGCACTCCTTTAATATGTCAATATTTCCATTATACAGAAAATAGCGTTTTCATGAGGAAAGCTCGTTTAATCGAAAAAAAAGAATGGGTGCCAGATATGAACGAATCACTGTAGAAGGAAGCAGTTCAATGGATTTAGTGGTCACCTCGTCAAACGGATACTTGCGGGGGATAAGTAGTCGTAGCCTTTCAACAAGAAAACAGAGGTCCGTCCCTCATATAGGGACGGACCTCCTTAAATCAGCTTGCTTTTATTTTAGAGAGAGGTACTTTTTTTTTCAGTGTCAGTTTGTCCACAATCGATGTGATCGCACCATCACCCGTTACGTTACACGCAGTTCCAAAGCTGTCTTGTGCAAGGTAAAGGGCAATCATGAGGGATGTCATCGTTGGTCCGAACCCTAACATTGATTCAAGTAAACCCAGGGCAGCCATGACAGCTCCACCAGGAACACCAGGTGCCGCAATCATCGTGATTCCAAGCATCAGAATGAATGGGAATAACTGAGTGAACTGTAAGGCTTCACCTTGAATGAACATGACGGCCATGGCACAGCTGACAAGGGTAATCGTACTACCTGATAGATGGATCGTTGCCAAAAGAGGTACAGAGAAATCTGCAATACGTTCCCTGGAACCGATTTTCTTTGAGCGCTCAAGCGTTACGGGAATCGTAGACGCGGAAGATTGAGTCCCCAGTGCCGTAAAGTAAGCTGGCAGCATGCTTTTCATCATAGATAGCGGGTTTTGTTTTCTTAACGTTCCAGCCGTTGTATATTGTAAAATTAAAAAGACTACATGTAAAAGAATGATCATAACAAATACTTTAGCGAATACAGACATGATGGCACTGACTTGTCCACCTTGAGTCATGTTCGCGAAAATTCCAAGAATATGAACCGGTAAGAGCGGAATAATGATTTTTTCAATCACAAGTTCAATGATGTTTCTGAATTCATTCATGCCCTTTTGAAGAGCGTCTCCCTTAATGGCAGCCATTCCAAGACCAATGGTGAAGGCGATGAGTAAAGCCGTCATAACGCCCATGATAGGTGGCATTTCCACTGTGAAGAACCCTTTGAGAAGTGCTTCTTCGGGATTTTCGAATGATTGAGACGTTTGATTTGCTAACAAAGTTGGGTAAATAGACTTCGCAACCGTAAAGGCGAGTAAGCCGGCTAACACCGTGGAACCATAGGCGAGAGCTGTGGTTAAACCGAGCAGCTTTCCTGCTCCTTTCCCCATGGATCCGATTCCTGGAGCAATAAATCCTATAATGATTAATGGAATAGCGAATCCGAGGAAATTACCGAATAATCCATTAAACGTAACGAAAATTTTAACGAACGACTCTGGTGCATACGCTCCAATGACAATACCTAATGCAATACCTAAGAGGATCTTAGGCAGTAAACCTAGCTTTCTCATCCTGGTGTCCTCCTTGAAAATACAAATGTTTTTAATAGAAAGATTGTACACCTTATAGGGGGATATTTTAATAGCTTTTTAAATAGGCGAAATCTTAAGTGTATTCAGAATAATGTTGTTGACTCCCTGTCGCAGGACTAGTTTTCCTTTGCATACATATATAATGGGCTTTGACTTAAATGTCTTTCGAATCAAGACAAATGTGGTAATTTTTATTTTCCATAGGAATCATTCTTTCCCTTTCCCATGAAAGTGATAAAATAGAAACATCTATTGTGAATATTGGAGGTAACTCATACATGAAAACGAAGTTATGCTTGCTGTACGGCGGTAAATCTGCTGAACATAATGTATCCCTGCAAACAGCCAAGGCCGTGATCGGTGCTTTGGACTTAAATAAATATGAAATTCACCCTGTTTTCATTTCAACGGAAGGCCGATGGATCAAAGGTCCACAACTGAATGCTCCCGTTGAAGATGTGAAGGCACTACAATTTAAGGATGGGGAAGAGATTGCCCCCAATGCCTTAAGTACATCCATCGCTCCTTCAGAATCAGAAGGCTACGACATGATCTTCCCGTTACTTCACGGACCGAATGGGGAAGATGGAACGGTTCAAGGGATGCTTGAACTATTGAATCTTCCATATGTAGGAAACGGTGTCCTTGCTTCATCAGCAGGTATGGATAAAGTCATCATGAAGAATCTTTTTGCACAAGCGGGCATTCCGCAAGTGAATTACACATGGTTCATCCGCAGCACATGGAAAGGAAATCCTGAGTCCGCATACAAACAAGTGGAAGATGAGATTGGCTACCCTTGTTTTGTGAAGCCTGCTAACTTAGGTTCATCAGTGGGAATCAGCAAATGTACGTCTCGTGAAGAACTGCAAACGGCTTTTGAGGAAGCATTCCAGTTCGACCGTAAAATTATCATTGAAGAAGGCGTGAAAGCGCGTGAAATCGAGCTTGGCGTACTTGGGAATGATCAACCTGAATGCTCAGTCGCAGGTGAGATCGTACCTAAAAAAGACTTCTATGATTATAAGGCGAAATATGAGGATGGAGATACTGCCCTCATCATCCCTGCAGAAATAGAGGGAAGCATTTACAATGAAATGAAGAAAATCGCGATTCAATCGTATAAAGCCCTTGATTGTTCAGGACTTGTGCGTGCAGACTTCTTCTTAACAGAAGATGGTCAAATTTATATGAATGAAGTCAACACGATGCCTGGCTTCACGCCATTCAGTATGTTCCCGCTTCTTTGGAAGCACACAGGGGTTGACTATCCTACTTTGATCGGTAAATTAGTGGAGCTTGGTTTAGAACGATATCAAGACAAACAAACAATTAAACATACGATGTAATACGCGATACTTGGGACTGACCAGAAGATTTACCGTCTAAAGGCAGTCCCTGCTCTGTTTTCATTAAAAAGAGTAAAAGGAGAAAGCGAATGTTTGAGAAAAAAATGAAAGATATATGCAACATGCTTGATGTTAAAAACAATCTTTCCAAATTTGAATCGGTTGTGATAAAAGGTGTTTCCATCGATACGAGAAAGATTGAGGACGCTAATCTGTTCGTACCTTTTAAAGGGGAAAACGTAGATGGTCATCAGTTTGTCCGACAGGCAATTGAAAATGGTGCGTCTGCCTCTCTTTGGGATATCAATGTTCCTAATCCACCTGAGGATATTCCCGTAATAGTGGTGGAAGATCCACTGCTTGCCCTTCAGTCCTTGGCGAATCAATATCGTCATGAACTGGATTTAAAGGTAGTCGGCATTACAGGAAGCAATGGAAAAACAACTACCAAGGATATTGTGGCAAACCTTTTATCAGTGAAATATCGAGTTCATAAAACACAAGGGAACTATAATAACCACATCGGACTTCCATTAACGATCCTTTCTCTGCCGCAGGATTCTGAAGTGGCTGTACTTGAAATGGGAATGAGTGGATTCGGCGAGATTGAACTTCTATCAGAGATTTCCCAGCCTGATGCTGCCATCATCACGAACATTGGTGAATCACATCTTCAGGATCTAGGCTCACGAGAAGGAATTGCCAAGGCCAAGCTTGAGATTGTGAAGGGACTAAAGTCGGATGGTTTATTTGCTTATTATGGAGATGAACCACTTCTGCAGGATGGTGTTAAGGAACTCAACCTGAAGCATGTGGAGACCTTCGGAAGAAGCGGAAACAATACGATTTACCCGACGAAAATCGAGATGAATAACCAGGGAAGTTATTTTGAAACTTCGCTAGCTGAAGGAGAAACCTTCTTTCTACCAGTATTAGGGATTCATAATATCCACAACGCTCTAGCCGGGATTCTGATCGCCCGTAAATTTGGCCTCAGTGTGGATGAAATGAAAGAAGGTTTACAGTCGTTAAAGCTGACTCAAATGAGAATGGAAATGGTGGAAGGAAAGAAAGGCGAAAGCATCATTAACGATGCCTATAATGCCAGCCCTACCTCCATGAAAGCTGCGATCCAGCTTGTATCAGAGCTTGAGGGCTATAAGACAAAAATCCTGGTGCTTGGTGATATGCTTGAACTTGGCGATCAGGAAGAAGAATTTCATCAGCAGATTGGACGATTGATTGATCCGGATAAAATACAACATGTATTTACATTTGGACATTTAGGAAACTTTATAGGTAAGGGTGTCCTTGAGAATTTCTCTGTTGATCGTGTGCACTCTTTTACAGATAAAGAGAGCCTGACAAAAGAGTTGTCCTCCCTTATTAAAGGGGATGAGCTGGTTTTATTTAAGGCATCCAGGGGAATGAAACTTGAAGAAGTCATCGATGGATTAAGAGCCTAAATTTATTCTGACTTCCAAGTTTAAACCTTTATAGAAATGAACAAAATGAGCTTGTAGTTGATGGGAGATTGGCTCGCTCCCCACCTTTAGAAAAGTAAGAGGGGATAACATGATCGGTTGTTTACTAATCCATGGATTTACTGGGAGCCCTTTTGAAGTAGAGCCTCTGGCAGATTTTCTTCAAGAGAGGACAGACTGGGAAATCGTTGTGCCAACTCTGCCTGGTCATGGTGAAACCCTTGAGCTGAAAGGGGTTAAACATATTGAATGGATTGAGCATGCTGAGGATGAGCTTCAAACGCTTATAGAGAAATGCGATGAGGTTTATGTAATCGGCTTCTCCATGGGTGGATTGATTGCTTCGTATCTTTCAGTGAAATATGAAGTCAGTAAGCTTGTGCTTTTAAGTGCGGCAGCTTACTATGTAAATGTGAAACAGTTACTGAAAGATATTGGAAATATGATCAAAGAAGGAATCCAAGGAAACATACTTGAAAACGAGCTTTACAACCGGTACAAATGGAAGGTGACAAAAACCCCAATTCTGTCCACATACGAATTTAGAAAAGTCGTTCGTATTGCTCGTCCACTCCTGAAAAAGGTTAACATCCCAACCTTTATTGCCCAAGGAGAGATTGATGGAATAGTCCCCCCTAAAGCTGCAAAATATATATACGAGACTATTTCTTCCCAAGAAAAAAACCTATTTTATTCCCCTAAAGCAAAACACTTGATATGTCATAGTGAAGATAAGCATGAACTTTTTGAAGGGATCTACCAATTCCTACTAAATGAATAGATTGACTATTTGACATTAGATTGAAATTCGTTTCTAGAAGTGGTAACATAGCTACAACATAGTTCTTATTTTGTTGGACGTGCTAGCTCTTCTATTTTGAAGAGTGTATTTTTTTGTACCAAACATAAAACTAAACATCTCATATAGACGGTTTTAGATTAGATACCGAAGTCTTTCGGTGGGTAAGATTTCGTTCCGACCTAAAAATATAATCAGATATTGATTAGTTATAAAAGATGTAAATTAAAGGAGAATGTAACATTGACTAAGTTTGCAGATTTAAACTTAAGCGCATCTACGTTAAAATCAATTAAACGTATGGGCTTTGAAGAAGCAACACCAATTCAGGCAAGTACGATTCCAGTCGGTTTAGAAGGTAAGGATATTATCGGTCAGGCACAAACTGGAACAGGTAAAACAACAGCATTTGGTATCCCTATGATCGAGAAGATCGATGTGAAAAATCCAAACGTTCAAGCTCTTATCATTGCACCAACTCGTGAACTTGCCATCCAAGTTTCTGAAGAGTTATATCGTATCGGAGCTGACAAGCGTGCCCGCGTGTTATCTGTCTACGGAGGACAGGACATCCAACGTCAAATCCGCGCGATGAAAAAGAACCCTCATATCATCGTAGGTACACCAGGTCGTCTTCTTGACCATATCAAACGTAAAACACTCAACCTTGAAAACGTTGAAACCTTAGTACTTGACGAAGCAGACGAAATGCTGAACATGGGCTTCATCGAAGACATCGAAAGCATTCTTGAGACTGTTCCAAGCACAAGACAAACACTTCTGTTCTCTGCCACAATGCCGGATCCGATCCGACGCATTGCAAACCGTTTCATGACAGAGCCTGAAGTAATCAAAGTAAAATCCAAAGAAGTAACGGTTTCGAACATCGAACAATACTTCACGAAAGTAAGCGAAAAAGAAAAATTCGATACTCTTTCCCGTTTAATCGACGTTCAATCACCGGAACTTGCGATTGTATTCGGTCGTACAAAGCGTAGAGTAGACGAATTAGCGCGTGCTCTTAGCATCCGCGGCTACCTGGCTGAAGGAATTCACGGAGATCTTTCTCAAGCTCGTCGTATGACGGTTCTTAAGAAGTTCAAAGAGGGACGCATCGACATCTTGATCGCTACAGACGTTGCCGCTCGTGGGTTGGATATCTCCGGCGTAACGCATGTTTACAACTTTGATATTCCTCAAGATCCTGAAAGTTACGTTCACCGTATCGGACGTACAGGTCGTGCAGGTAAGAAGGGTATGTCCATCACTTTTGTAACACCAAGAGAAATGGGTTACCTGAAGATCGTTGAACAAACAACGAAGAAGAAAATGACGGCTCTTAAGCCACCTAGCTTAAACGAAGCCCTTGAAGGTCAACAACGCTTAGCTCTTGAAAAATTAGCTGAAGCGGCGAAAGAAAGTGATCTTAAGGATTACTATCCATTAGCAGAAGAATTCCTGGGAGATCATGATCCTGTTCAAGCGGTAGCAGCAGCGATCCGTGTCCTGACGAAAGAGCCGGATACAACACCAGTTGAAATCACTGAAGAGCGTCCATTACCATCAAGAGGTGGCGGAAATCGTGGCGGCGGTAATCGCGGCGGTGGCTACAAAGGTGGAGCACGCAGCGGTAAAGGTGGAAGTCGTGGCGGATCACCACGCAGCGGCGGTGGAAATCGCGGAGGCGGAAGCCGTGGCGGAGATCGTAACCGTACTGGCGGCGGCAGACCACAATCTTCAAGCAAACGTAAATCTTATAACAATTCTTGATTTTGATTGAGAATGGGAACACGATGACCTTTGGGTTGTCGTGTTTTTTGTTGTTGGTTAGATTAGGTATCGGAATGGGGGCAAGGTTCGTTGTTGGTTTCCAATCTTTACTAAAAGACGCGATTATTGTGTGGAACGACGCAATTAAGGTGAAAAAAGACGCAATAAATTAAAAAAAGACGCAATTAAGGTGAGAAAAGACGCAATTATTCAGATATCGACGCAATTAAACCCCAATACGACGCAATTAGTGAAAAACTGTTGATTTTTTAATTGAAAAGAAGGGTTTTTTAAGCCTGTGGCGAACTAGAGTAAGCAGAACCTTAAAGGAGAGTGATCAATTGATCTGTAAAGAACTCAAAGTCCCTATCAATATTGAAAATTGCCAAGCATTATTATGGCGCCTGCCTCTCAATCATCAAAAGATTCCCATCGTAGATAAGGATTTAAAGAAAAGAAAAGCAGGTTACAACGGTGAAGCAACCGTCTACTACCACCTCAGCTTCTTGAAAGACAAGAAATATAAAATCTTTTATGATATAAGGCTTCCTCTATTCTCAAACTACTTCCAAATAGATTTCCTCATCCTCACTCCATTCTACATTTTAATTATCGAAGTGAAGAACATCTCAGGAATAGTCACCATTGATCCATTCATAAGACAGCTTACCCGTACTTATAAAGGATTATCAGAAGGATTCTCTGACCCGATCTCCCAGGTTCAAAGACAAAAATTATTACTGCAAAAATGGTTCAGTGTCCACAAGCTGAAGCACCCTCCCATCGAACACCTCGTTGTTTTCAGCAACCCATCAACTATCTTAAATTTCACCAAAACCCCACCAGCTGACTCACCTTACAGAAAAATCATTCATGCCCAAAATATAATAGACAATATCAAAGATTTAAATGAGATATACGTAAAAGAAGCCATGACTGATAAAGAAATGAACAAAATGAAGAAAACCATTTTGAAAAAACATGAAGAATCTGAGCTAGACTTTATGGAGACATATTCTCTTACCCGAAGCGATATTGTGACTGGGGTCCGATGTGAAAACTGCCATCACATACCAATGATTAGAGTAAGTGGAGCATGGTCTTGCGTTAAATGTGGTAGTTCATCTAGATATGCTCATCTAGAAGCGGTTCGGGATTATTTCTTACTACTAAGTGATCGCATAACCAATCGCGAACTGAGGAGTTTCTTGCATCTGAACTCACGAAACACCGCCTATAAAATATTGAAAACCCTTCAATTAGAAACAAAAGGAGGGACAAAGTCTGTCACCTATTCAAAACCAACGAGATAAATCCCCCCATTACGCACATACTAACCCCAAAAAGGAGTCCACCCCACATGACACTCGTAAAGTTAGGCTATGTTGCCATGAGTATGAACCTCCAGAATGCATCACCTTCCCAAACCATGACCTATAAGCAGTTTTCCGGGATCAAGGATCGTGAGGCCGCTATTCATAAACTTGAACGGATCGCCAAATCGAATCTTGAAAATTGCTTGCGGCTTTTGAAGCATAATGTATTGAACGAAATTCATTTTTTCCGGTTTAGTTCAAGGTTGATCCCCCTTGCGAATCATCCTGAATTGAAAGGATGGGATTTCATATCTCCGTTAAAGGATGAGCTCAGAGCGATTGAAGAATACCTGAAGCTTCATCCCATGAGGGTGGGGTTTCATCCTGATCATTTTGTCTTGCTCAATTCCAGCGATGTGGATGTGTTAAAAAATACGCTGAAGACGTTAAAAATGCATGAGGCATTATTAAAAGGGATGGGAATCGATCCAACTCACCGCTGTGTTCTCCATGTTGGCGGGGCTTATGAGGATAAAGAGAAGGCACTTGAGCAATTCATCCATAATTGGGGTCTGACTCCCGTTTCTCTTCAACAAATGATCATTCTCGAAAATGATGATACGGTTTTCAGTGCAGCTGATGCCCTCTATCTATGTGAAAAGCTCGGGATTCCCCAAGTATTTGATTACCATCATCACCTTGCTTATAACGAAAGGGATTGGTTGTTGGATTGGGAAAGGATCGTTGGAACGTGGAGCCAGTCATCATTACCTGTAAAGATGCATATTTCAAGTCCCCGTTCCCAGGAAGATTTCAAAGCCCATGCCGATTTCATCGACCCTAGGATGTTTCTTGATTTTCTTCAAGGAATAAAGGGTTCGGTGGATGAAATTGATTGTATGATAGAAGCGAAGAAAAAGGATGACGCATTGTTCCGGTTAGTGGAAGATCTGCAAGGGATTGATGGGATTGAGTGGGTGGATAAAAGTTCGTTTTATCTAAAATAGGCAAATCTCCCAAAGCTTTCTCCTTAATCTGAAACCATCTCTGTTCCAAATCGTAAATATACTGTAAGATTTAGTAAAAGAGAGAAGTGAGGGGGATGGGGATGATTGGAGAGCCTCAAAAGAGAATATCGCCAAAGGCTTTAAAGGTTTGGAAGATATATGGCGTGTTTGAAACATTGGTTGTGGCAGCTGTAGCAGCAGGAGCGATTGTTCTTACTGTGTTGTTTGATTGGCCTCAATGGATCATTGCAGTTGCAGTGGGAATGTTCATTCTATTTACATATTTGTTTGTTTTCTTTATTCCGACGATCAAATGGAAGAGATGGAGATATGAAGTGAGGGAGCAGGAAATTGAGCTCCAAAGAGGGATATTTATCGTGAAACGCACATTGGTACCGATGGTGAGGGTTCAACATGTTGATACGGTGCAGGGCCCAATTTTAAAAAAGTATCGGTTAGCGACGATCACGATTTCGACTGCAGCGACGGTTCATGAGATTCCGGCACTGGATATGGAGGAAGCGGATGGTTTGAGAAACTCCATTTCACAACTAGCGAGGGTGGCGGAAGATGATGTCTGAGCACAAGAGACTGCACCCTATTTCAGCTGTAGCGAATTTTGTAAAACAGTTGAAGGATTTGATCGTTCCTTTTGTCTTTTTATTTGTATTGAATAACCGGGGAGAGAAGACAGGTTTTTGGGATTATATGCCTGTTATATCGATGGCGGTAGTTCTTGTGTTCGTTCTGGTCACAGGGATTGTGAAGTGGCTTCGATTTACGTATCGAGTGGAAGAAGGAGAGCTTCGGATCGAATACGGACTATTCGTTAAAAAGAAGAGGTATATCCCTATTGACCGGATTCAGAGTTTGAATTTCTCTGAAGGTATTCTGCATCGCCCTTTTGGGTTGGTCAAGGTGAAGGTCGAAACGGCCGGGTCTTCCAATCCGCGGGAATCAGAAGCGGAACTGACAGCTATTTTTAAAGAAGAAGCATTAGAGTTAGAGGATATGATCTATCGGGAGAAGAAGGGGCATGATGTAACCGAGGATCTTTCTGAAGAAGGTACGGAGATTTTGAAAGAAGAAGAACCCTTTTTCAACCTCAGTTCGAAAGACATTTGGGTACTTGCTACGACTTCAGGAGGGATAGGCGTCATTATTTCCGGGGTGTTTGTTTTCTTATCCCAATTTAATGAGTTCATTCCGTACGAAGCTGTGTATGATGAGCTGGCTGTTTTTGTGAAAAGCGGCGTGTTTGTCGTTTCGGTGATGGCCTTCTTGGGGTTGCTTGTTGCCTGGCTATTATCGATTGCTTGGACATTCATTATTTATGGTGATTTCAGGATTAAAATTGTAGATGATCACATCGTCATGACAAGAGGGCTTCTGGAGAAGAAGCAGGTGACTGTTCCATTAAATCGTGTTCAAGGCATCCGGGTAGTGGAAAATCCAATCAGGCAGCCATTGGGTTATTGCACCGTCCATATTGAAAATGCAGGTGGATCTGTATTGGAGAAAGACAGTACGAGTATAAAATTATTCCCGATTGTTAAAAAGAAGAGGATTCCTGAATTATTAAAAGACTTATTTCCAGATTACGTCATCCATGATGAGTTTAAGAGGTTACCCGGGCGTTCCTTAAGAAGATATGTGTTCCGACAGTCGATATGGGTAGTGATCCCGACCGCTGCTGCCTGTTTTCTCTACTGGCCATATGGTCTTTGGGTTGGCCTGTTGATGATTCCATTCGGGATTCTTGGATACTTCCAATACCGTGCCGGGGGCTGGAAGATTGCGGATGGTCAATTATCATTACAGTATAGGGGCGTATTGAAAAATACGATGCATATAAAGAAAAGTCGCATACAATCTTTGGACACCCATGAAAGCTGGTTCCAATCGAGAAAAGACTTGGGCAGTCTCAGGACAACGATAAAATCTGGAGAGACTGGTTATGCGAGCCCAATCCGGGATCTTGAAAAGAAGGACATCCAAACCATTGTTACTTGGTTTTCTCATAGTGTGTAAACGATAAAAGTGACCCGGGATTTGCTACGGGTCACTTTTGTTTTGTTCTTATTTTTTTCCTGCAATCCATCCGATCACAAAGCCGCCGATTAAACCAAAGATATGAGCAGTTATGTTGATTCCGGACTGCATGAAGGTCATGACCACCCCGATGACGACGATGGGTAAGATGATTTGACGGCTTTCTCTTGTGATGAAATGATTCTTTAAAATAATCATGGCGATGTAAAAGCCGAATAAACCAAAAATTGCTCCCGATGCTCCCACATGACTATACGTAAGAGGCTTGATGAGATACGTAATGATATTAGCAAATACACCGCTTGCTAAATAAAGACCGACAAACTTTGCTTTTCCAAGATGTTTCTCCAGGGGTGGGCCGAACAGTACAAGGGAAAATGAGTTGAATAGCAGATGAGCGAATCCCAAATGTACAAAGATAGGGGTGACAAGTCTCCACCATTCTCCCTCGCTTATAAATAAATTCACACCGGCCAGCTGCTCGTACACCCACAGTTGTGGAAAAATAGGAAGGGCACTGACAAAGTATAAGGCGATATGAATGAATACAATCAGGGAAATAATAGGATAGAACCGTAAAAATTGAGAAAAACTTTCTGTCCGGACAAACATATTGTATCCTCCTAGGTAGGTTGTTCTTTTTATATCAATACTAAATCAGATTTTATAAAAAACGCAGTTAATATTATAGTATAAGAAAACGTCGAAAATCACGAGTATAGTTCATTATACAAATATGCAACACAGGACAAGAGTAGAAGGGGAACCGCATATGATAAAAGGAATAGGATTGGACATCGTTGAAACAGGACGCATTCAGAAGATGATTGAACGGCAGCCAAAGTTCGTTAAGAGAATTTTAACAGCTAAGGAGGAGGATGCATTCTATACTTTAAGCGAACAACGGAAGGTTGAGTTTGCAGCAGGGCGATTTGCAGCCAAAGAAGCTTTTGCAAAGGCGAATGGAACCGGGATCGGAACAGCGCTCTCCTTTCAGGATATTGAAATCAGTAAGGACCCGAATGGAAAGCCATATTTTTCAAAGCCGGAGGGGGCGAATGCCCATCTATCCATCACCCATAGCCGGGAATTTGCGGCTGCACAGGTGATCATCGAAGAGTAAAATTATTTCAAGCTTGTCATCTTCACTAGCATAATCCCTTAGGTTGTCTCATATATTCAGTAGTGCAATAGGAGAGACAAGGCCAGGTGTTTAACAATCGCGGTTCTTTGGCGAATTGCAATTGGACTAAGGAACGGGGCATTCTATAAGAATCGTCCATTCTTAGACGGCTGGCTTTCTCCTCTCTCAATTACGTTTATCCTGGGACAAAAGGGGTTGAAAAAATGAAGAAAAAGCTAGTGATACTAGTGATGGCCATGTTAGCGGTGCTTATGCTGGCTGCTTGTGGAGAGCAATCGAAAGAAGATGTAACCAAGGACCTTAAGGCAAAAGTAGAGGATATGAAGGGGTACAAAGCAGATGCGAAAATGACCCTGCAGGTGGGCGACGAGCCTCAAACCTATGATGTGGAAGTGTGGCATAATGACCCTAATTATTATCGAGTGGCATTAAAGAACGCTGCGAAAGATCAGAGTCAAATGATCTTACGTAATGATGAGGGAGTATTCGTCCTTACGCCGGCTCTGAACAAAAGCTTCCGATTCCAAAGCAACTGGCCTGAAAATAGCAGTCAGGCGTACTTGTATGAATCGCTTGTTCAAGATGTGCTAGAGGATAAAGAGGCTACTTTCAAAGAAACAAAAGATCACTACATCTTTAACACGAAGACACGTTATCAAAACAGTCAGATGCTACCCACTCAAGAGATTGCCTTTAACAAGAAAGACCTGACTCCGGCATCCGTAAATGTATTGGATTCAGATAAAAATCCGCTTGTAAAAGTAGAGTTCTCCAAGATGGATATGAAAGCGGCATTTGATAAAAAAGACTTCGACATGAAGAAAAACATGACAGGTGCCCAGCTTGAGGTTCCCGTCACGGCAACCGTAGAAGATACGGAATTTACTGTTCTTTACCCAATGTCAGAAATCACGGGTACTGAATTAATAGAAGAAAAAGAAGTCGCGACCGATACAGGAAAGCGTGTGATCTTAACCTACGATGGTGAAAAATCTTTTACAATCGTTCAAGAGAAAACAACAGTCGTACCTACGATGACGGTCTCTACTTCTCTAAAAGGTGAATTAGTGGACCTTGGCTTCACAGTAGCAGCCATGACAGAGCAATCTATCAGATGGACCAATAACGGAGTGGATTATATGCTTGCCTCCAATGACCTGACTCCTTCTGAGATGGTGATGGTAGCACAATCCGTACAGGGTTCAATGGTGAAATAAATAAAATAATTAAACAGGGCGGGCCTTTGGGTTCGCCTCTTTTCTTGGTGTGCGGATAAGTGGTAGGAAGTTCAAAAGTATAAAAGGGGATGGTGGAGGCGAAATACAAATTACAGGGTCGATAATAAAAGCAGCGAAGTTGATAATAAATGTGGAAAGTCGATAATAAAAGCAGCGAAGTCGATAATAAATTCAGGAAAGTCGATAATATAAAGCTTAAAGCCAATAATAAAATGGTACAAACTCAATGAATAATTGATATCGTAAGGAACAAGACGGAAGAAAACCGCATAAAGCCGTACAAGACCGGCAGAAAACAATAATAGGATCTACTACCACTAAGGGGAACTCAAGATTCCCCATCAAACATCGTCCCCTCTCACCTTACCATTCGAAAAATCGATAATAGCTGGTGCAATATCCAAGTTTTCAGAATCCCTAACCCCCTCTCGAAAAAATCCATTTCACCCAATGAATGATAATATGAATAATCCATGGTATTCTTGAATAGAATGACAATGTTTTGTGTAAAGATATGAGGAAGTGAACAAAGTGGAAACCCAGACGCAATTTTTTCGTGATACATGGGCAGAAATCAATCTAGATCATCTATATGAAAATGTAAAGAATATTAGAGCGCATATTCCTGAAGATGTGAAAGTGTTTGCGGTTGTGAAGGCGAATGCTTATGGGCATGGGGATGTGCAAACCGCCCTTACTGCTCTCTCTGCGGGGGCACACGGCTTGTCAGTCGCATTCTTAGACGAAGCAATTTCTTTAAGAAATGCTGGTATTACAGCTCCCATCCACGTATTAGGAGCTACACGACCGAAAGATGTGAGGATCGCGGCCAAATTAGATATTTCGTTAACGATCTTCCATAAGGAGTGGCTTGTTGAAGCGGAAAAGCAGCTTTCAGAAGGAGATCGATTAAGCCTCCATATTAAGTGTGACACGGGGATGGGACGGATAGGTGTTCGGACTACTGAAGAGTTAAAGGGTATCGAGGAGTATATTCAAGATCATTCTCAGTTTAAATTAGAAGGGATCTTTACCCATTTTGCCACGGCTGATGAGTTGAACGATGACTATCTTGACCAGCAGTTAGCTCGATTTGAACACATGCTGGCCCAATTGGATTCCTTACCTGCTTATATTCATTCTTCAAATAGCGCCGCTACATTAAGGAAAACAAACACTCTCTTTAATGCTGTACGGGTGGGAATAGCTATGTACGGACTCACGCCATCTCAAGAGATGAAACCCGAGCTTCCTTTTCCTTTGAAAGAAGTGTTTTCTCTTCATACAAGGCTTATTCATACTAAAGAACTATCAGCTGGAGAGAAAGTGAGTTATGGGGCTACTTATGAGACGGGTGAGGCAGAGTGGATTGGAACGGTTCCGATTGGATACGCTGATGGCTGGCTGCGTAAATTACAAGGTCAGGACGTGATTATAAACGGTAAGAGAGTTCCAATTGTTGGAAGGGTCTGTATGGATCAATGTATGATTAGGCTTCCTGAATTTCTTAATATGGGTACCCTCGTGACGTTAATCGGCAAACAGGGTGAAGAAGCGATTACAATGGATGAAATCGCTGGAAAGCTTGATACCATTAACTATGAGATCCCTTGTATGATCTCCTCGAGGGTGCCGCGTATCTATATGAAAAACGGGGAGCCGACGGAAGTATCGAATAAACTCTTATCGACTGGTATTCACAGTCAACAGGAAAATAACCGCAACTTTGATGAATAATTAGTATTTTATATGGTGGATAATAGAAGAGATTGATAAATTAACTTTTCATTCCCCTTAATTGATGGTATGATAAATATGTTAATGAACAGAAACGGTATGTAGTGATTGGTGGAGGTGTAGTTTGTGTCTGAATCCAGCGCAACAACAGAAATCTTAATTCGTCTACCGCAACAGCTCGTTACAGAATTAGACGGCTTTGCAGATCAAGAAAATGTGAATCGCAACGAGTTTATTTATCGTGCAACCAAAATGTATTTAAGAGAGCGTAAGAAGAGACAATTACGTGAATCTATGAGACGCGGCTATATGGAAATGGCTAAGATTAATCTCGCAATCGCTTCAGAGGCGATTCAAGCAGAATATGAGGCAGAACATACAGTCGAACGCTTAGTAAGCGGGGGTTAATCCTTTGATTGTAAAGCGTGGTGACGTATATTTTGCAGACCTTTCTCCTGTTGTAGGATCAGAACAAGGCGGAGTTCGGCCGGTACTTGTTATTCAAAATGATATAGGGAACAGGTTTAGTCCCACAATTATTGTAGCTGCCATTACCGCTCAAATTCAAAAAGCGAAACTGCCTACTCATGTTGAAATTGATGCAAAACGTTATGGCTTTGAACGTGATTCCGTTATCTTGCTTGAACAGATTCGAACGATTGATAAACAACGTCTTACCGATAAGATTACACACTTGGATGATGAGATGATGGAAAAAGTGGATGACGCCCTGCAAATCAGTGTGGGTCTGATCCAATTTTAACCCGATTTTTTTCATCGTGTGAATCCTTTTTATCACGTTATACAATAAGGATAATATAACTGCAAACCAGAAGGCTTGCTGATCAACAATATATTTGATCATTAAGCCTTTTTGTTTTGTCTTTTTTCTATTTCGACAGGAAAAGTATAGTGAATTTAACCGCAAAAGAAGAATATGGAAATAGAAATATAGTCAATTTTATGACAAAATACCGTTAACAATTTATAATGGGAAAAGTAAGCAATAAAAATACCCGAAAAGGCATAGTTTTTTTCATTTTTGTCTTTATTTGTTACTATTAAAGTAATTACGTCATTTTTTAGTTCACTGTTGTAAACTACTTTAAATTTGAGTTACATCATTCAGCATGAATACTAAGTATAAATTTCATATGATAGAATGGAGAGAACTAAATGTTTAGTGAAGTCACGGATTATATTCAGAATAATAAATCAGATATCACTAGTATTTGGATGGAACGAATGAGGAACGAAGCGGATGAGAAGTTTCTTCAAGTAGTTTCAGATCAAGTTTTTACTAAGACAAGCCATGAGTTTGTAGAAATGATTGCTTCTAACTTAAGGGATTCCAATGAGTTCAATAGCCGGTTGGAAGATTTCGCTGAAAAGGTTGTCAGGTTAGGATGGCCGCTGACTTTTGTGACGTCGGCTTTAAATACTTTTGGTAAAGTGGTCTACGAAGGTATGATGAAAGAAGGTATCATTACAGACCAAAACTATGTGGCACAGGTTGAGAAGTTCGATAAATGGTTAACTCCAATGAATAATAAAGTAATCAGTGCTTATACAGAATCCTGGGAAAGAACCGTTTCTCTTCAAAAGATAGCATTGCAGGAGTTGTCTGCACCATTGATACCCGTTTTCGAAAAAATTTCAGTGATGCCGCTTGTGGGAACGATTGATACAGAGCGGGCACGATTAATCATGGAAAATCTACTAAACGGTGTAGTGAAGCATAGAGCGGAAGTTGTGTTGATCGATATTACCGGTGTACCAGTAGTGGACACAATGGTAGCTCATCATATCATTCAGGCAGCAGAAGCAGTTCGTTTGGTTGGGGCTAAATGTATGTTAGTGGGGATAAGACCTGAAATCGCGCAAACGATTGTAAACTTAGGAATTGATTTAAATCAATTCAGTACGAATAGTACGCTACGAAAAGGGATTGAAAAAGCTCTTGAAATGACAAATCGAAAAATAGTTTCGGCGGAGGGATTAGAGTGAGAATACCAATTTTAAAGCTGCATGATTGTTTGTTGATTTCCATTCAGTGGGAGCTTGATGATCAAACAGCCCTTCAATTTCAAGAAGATCTTCTGCACAAGATCCATGAAACGAGTGCAAGGGGAGTAGTAATCGATATTACTTCCATAGATTTTATAGATTCATTCATTGCTAAAGTTCTTGGAGATGTTATAAATATGTCAAGGTTAATGGGTGCTAAAGTAGTCATCACCGGCATCCAGCCTGCTGTAGCGATAACGTTGATCGAGCTGGGTATCAGGTTAGAGGACGTCCTAACCGCTCTGGATCTGGAAAAAGGTCTGGAGAAATTACAATTGGAACTGGGGGACTAGGTATGGATAGCCAATCCTGCGTGAAGATCACGAATGAATGGGACATCGTTGCTGCCCGCCAGTTAGGGAGGAATGTAGCGAAAGAGCTCGGATTCGGGACCGTTGACCAAGCTCGTATCACTACGGCTATCAGCGAATTAGCACGGAACATATATTTATATGCTGGCTATGGTCAGATTTGTATAGAAAAGTTATTCGATTCCGGGAAAAAAGGTGTGCGAATTATCGCATTGGATGAAGGTCCTGGTATTGCAGATATTAGAAAAGTAATGGAAGATGGATATTCCACATCAGGCGGATTAGGAGCAGGTTTGCCTGGAGTAAAGCGTTTAATGGACGAGTTTTACGTTGAGTCTGTACCGGGAGAAGGGACAGATATCAGGGCGACTAAGTGGCTCCGCTAGGGGGAGTTAAATGAATTTCAGAGATTTAATGGATTCTAAATATAGAGAAATTATCGAGCATTATCTTAACGAACAAGATGAAAAAGCTCTTTATTTGGGACAGAAATTTAGTCGTAAATCAATTGAGCATCATGTTTCGCCAGAGGAGATCATTAGTCTCCATAAGAGTGTAATATTAGATATGGAGCCTGACATACCACATCAAGTACTGCACTCTTTCGATATTCTGCTTGAAGTAATGATAGGCTATGGTTTCGCTTATAGGGAGCATCAGAGTCTGCGTACAAAACAACAAGAATTAAACAACGAAATAGATGTAGCATCCAATATGCAACAAACTCTGCTTGGAACGGTTATTCCCAACGTAGAAGGTTTGGATATCGGAGCTGTAAGTGTACCCGCCAAAAAGATGAATGGGGATTACTATCACTTTGTTCAAGATGAAAATGATAGCGTAAGTGTTGCCATTGCCGATGTAATTGGTAAGGGTATCCCTGCAGCTCTTTGTATGTCCATGATAAAATATGCGATGGACAGTCTGCCGGAATACCGGAATGAACCCAATGCTGTCTTGGAAAGTTTAAACAGAGTTGTGGAACAAAACGTCGATGCAAGTATGTTCATTACAATGTTTTATGGTGTATATAATACTGAGAAACATCTATTTTCATACTCATCAGCTGGGCATGAACCTGGCTTTTTTTATAGAGCGGCAACCAATGAATTTGAGGATCTTGATGCAAAAGGTCTTCTATTAGGTGTAGATAAAAAAGCGAAATACCGACAATACGAAAGGCGGGTTGAGGTCGGAGACATGATCATCCTGCTCTCTGATGGAGTAACGGAGTGTCGTTCAGAAGAAGGCTTTATCGAAAGGGAAGACTTAGTACAATTGATAAGCCGTTATAAACACCTGCCTCCCCAAGAGATTGTCAATAACGTATACAAACAACTTGAGAAACTCCAGCACTTTGAGCTTAGAGACGATTTCACTCTGATCATCATAAAAAGAAATTCATAAATAAAGTTTATTCTTATAACAAATAGGGTAAATGTGTAGAGACTTATTATAATGTTGCTAAAAAAGGTGGTCTTTTTATGAACTTATCAATAGATATGAAAGAAAAAGAGAACGAGCTACTCGTTAAAGTAGCCGGTGAAATTGATGCATATACAGCACCAAAGCTTAAAGAAACGCTTCAGCCTTCTGCTGAGGATGATAACAAAGATATGACAATAGATCTTTCAGAAGTATCATATATGGATAGTACTGGATTAGGCGTGTTTGTTGGTCTTTTTAAAACAGTAAAGGCTCGTGGCGGACAGCTGAACCTTATCGGACTTTCAGATCGGTTACAAAGATTGTTTGATATTACAGGTTTAGGGGATATTATGAATATTAATTCCAAGGTAGAAGGTGGCGTGGAATGATGCAAGCTTTTGATTACATCGAAATGAAGATCCCCGCAAAGCCGGAATATGTCGGGGTTATTCGTTTGACGCTTTCAGGAATTGCAAGTCGTATGGGATTTGACTACGATGCAATTGAGGATTTGAAGATTGCTACTAGTGAAGCTATCACAAATGCGGTTCAGCATGCGTATAAAGACAATGACGGAGAAGTGGTTGTCGGATTCGCACTATATGATGATCGTCTTGAGGTTATGGTAGCAGATCACGGTGAAAGTTTTGATTTCAAAGAAATTCGCAGTGCTGTTGGTCCTTATCATGCCGATCATTCAGTCGAGTTCTTAAGAGAAGGTGGGTTAGGCCTTTACCTTATTGAGAGCCTGATGGATGATGTAAAAGTGCATCACAAGGAGGGAGTGACAGTCTTTATGACTAAATTCCTATCAGGGGAGCAGGTGGAGAGGGATGAAAAAACTATCTCAACCTAACCAGCAGGCCCAAAAAGAAAAAGTACTTCAATGGATTAAAGACTATCAGGATAGACAAGATGATGATGCGCAAAGTCAACTGATCTTACACTACCAAAATCTTGTAGAGTCCATTGCGAGGAAATATTCAAAGGGAAGATCTTTCCACGAGGACATTATCCAAGTGGGGATGATTGGATTGCTTGGTGCAATCAGAAGGTACGATGAATCTTTCGGTAGATCATTCGAGGCTTTTGCGATTCCGACTATCATTGGAGAAATCAAAAGGTTTCTAAGAGATAAAACGTGGAGCGTACATGTTCCACGAAGAATAAAAGAGCTGGGACCAAAAATCAAATCTACCGTTGAAGAATTAACGAATAAATTGGAACGTTCTCCACAAGTCCATGAAATTGCTGAATATCTGGAAGTTAGTGAAGAAGAAGTTCTGGAAGCGATGGAAATGGGTAGGAGTTATCAAGCATTATCTGTGGATCACTCGATTGAAGCGGATTCAGAGGGGAGTACAGTAACGATACTGGATATTGTGGGAGATCAGGATGAGGGCTACGAGAAAGTTAATCAGCGACTGGTCCTTGAGAAAGTGCTTCATGTGCTTTCCGATAGGGAAAAGGCTATAATACAACACACTTATTTAGAAAATCTAAGCCAAAAAGAAGCTGGCGAGAAGCTCGGTATTTCCCAAATGCATGTTTCCCGTTTACAAAGAAGAGCCATTAAAAAGCTTAGGGAAGCCATTCAGGAAGAGATGAGCGATTCGGAGAGTCATTATTAATGGCTTATCTTCAACAAAATGAAATAGAGCTTTATGCAGAACAAGTATCGAAAAATGGAAATCCTTATTGTGGGGACAGTTATTTCTATACCTCTACAAACGATTACTTTATCTGTGTTTTGGCCGACGGTTTAGGTAGCGGTAAGTTTGCTTATGAATCATCACATGTTGTCGTCGATATAGTTGAAGAGCATCACCACGAGGATGTTGAAACCCTCATGTGTCTTTGTAACAAGGCTCTTCAGAAAAAACGTGGTGCAGCAGTGGCGATCATAAAAGCGTATTACCATTCTAAAGAGTTTGTGTATAGCTGTGTAGGAAATATCAGGTTTTATATGTATGCACCTGAAGGAAAGATGACTTATCCTTTACCGGTTACCGGGTATTTATCCGGAAGGCCGCAAACATATAAGACGCAACGTTTTCATTACGATTCCAACTCGAGATTTCTTATTCACTCTGATGGACTGAGTATATCCGGAGTAAAGAATATCCTTCAAAGGTATCCGACGCTTCATGGCGCTTTAGGTGATATTCAATCTCTAGTCGACGGTACATCAGATGATACAACATACATTATAGGAAACTTACTCTAATAGTCTTAGGGTAAGTTTTTTTATTTAGGTTCTTTCACAAAGATTGATGTTTTTATAAGCTCCGTCAATCGGTGTGTGCTGAATGGTGTAGTAGCACATAGTGGATTGTAGTGGAAGGCTCTTAACTCCTGCGGGAAATAGAGGAAAGATCGAGACCCCACAGGGCATAAGCCCGAGGAGGCTCGACTTCCTCCCGGGGAATGTTGTGCCTGAAGCGGAAAGGAACGGTCCACGGTATGTTCGCAGAATGAATTGCGATGGCAAATGCTTAATTTCAGATTATTCCTTTATGTTAATACACCTTTCCAATCCTCAAAGACAGTTATGGTAAAATAAACAAGAATCCTTTCAATGGAGGTAATACAATTGACAGCAACATTAACAAATCAAGAACCTTTACTTAACAGAGTATCAAAAGAATTAAACCTATCAATAAAAAATGTAAAAAACGTCATTTCACTCCTGGAGGAAGGGAATACAGTCCCTTTCATCGCGCGGTATCGGAAAGAACAGACTGGAGCACTGGACGAAGTACAGATTCGTAATATTATGGACAAATGGAATTACCTGCAAAATCTAGAGCAAAGAAAAGAAGAAGTTATCCGACTAATCGACGAACAAGGGAAACTGACCGAAGAGTTAACCCAAGCCATTAAAAATGCGGATAAGCTGCAAAAGGTAGAAGATTTGTACCGCCCATATAAGCAAAAAAGAAGAACGAAAGCGACCGTAGCGAAAGAAAAAGGGTTGGAACCACTGGCAGAATGGATCCTTACATTCCCGACATCAGGAGACATTGAAGAAAAAGCGTCTCACTTCGTATCTAAAGAAAAAGAAGTAATGACAACCGAGGAGGCTTTGAACGGAGCGAAAGATATTATTGCAGAGTACATTTCTGATGAAGCCTCTTACCGAGAATACATAAGAAGTTATACGTTCCGAAAAGGGTTAATTGAATCAAAGGTGAAAAAAGAAGAGGGAGACGAAAAAAAGGTCTTTGAAATGTACTACTCATATCAAGAACCCATTCATAAAGTAGTCCCTCATCGTGTTTTAGCAATGAACCGTGGGGAAAAAGAAGATGTTTTGAAGGTGAATATTCAGGCTGATGCAGAAGGGATTGTGAACTATTTACAAAAGCAGGTCATTAAAAATGTTCACTCCATCTCCGTGCCTCTTGTAAAAGAAGCAGTGGAGGATAGCTATAAAAGGCTCATACAACCATCGGTGGAAAGAGAAATTCGCAATGAATTAACAGAGAAAGCAGAGGATCAAGCCATTCATATCTTCTCTGAAAACCTGAGGAAGTTATTGCTTCAGCCTCCGATGAAAGGGAAGATGGTCTTGGGTGTCGATCCAGCTTTCCGAACAGGCTGCAAACTGGCGGTCATTGATGAAACAGGAAAAACTCTTGATATAAATGTAATCTATCCACACTCATCCCAATCTCAACTTTCTAAAGCGGAAGAAGTAATCAAAGCGATTATGACAAAATATTCGATTGAGGTTGTAGCGATTGGGAATGGAACGGCATCCAGAGAAACCGAACAATTCGTTGTGAATGTTTTAAAAGATATGGATGAAGCAATCTTCTATTTAATCGTCAACGAAGCCGGAGCAAGTGTTTATTCAGCATCTGATGTGGCGAGAGAAGAGTTCCCTGACCTTCAGGTTGAAGAAAGAAGTGCCGTCTCCATCGCAAGAAGATTGCAGGATCCGTTAGCTGAATTAGTTAAAATCGATCCTAAATCTGTTGGAGTTGGGCAATACCAGCATGATGTCTCACAAAAGAAGCTAAATGAATCACTAACCTTTGTAGTGGAAACGGCTGTTAACCAAGTTGGTGTAAATGTGAATACTGCCTCCTCATCACTATTGCAATATGTAGCGGGACTCTCGAAAACGGTGGCTACTAATATTGTGAAAAAGAGAGAGGAAGAAGGCAAGTTTGTTTCCAGGTCCCAATTAAAGAAAATCCCAAGACTTGGCGCGAAAACGTACGAGCAATGTATCGGATTCCTAAGGATAATGGATGGGAAACAGGTACTTGATCGAACCTCTATTCATCCAGACAATTATAATGATGTGAAAAAGCTTCTTGCTAAAGTTGGGCTGAGTGTTAATGACATTGGATCAGAGGAACTGAAACAGTCTTTGAACCAATTAAACTTAGAAGAGGTTTCTGAGGAGTTGGGAATAGGGAAATTAACGCTTAAAGATATTGTAGATTCGTTAATTCGACCTGGTCGGGATCCGCGGGATGAGTTCCCTAAACCTCTTCTTAAGAAGGATGTCTTGAAACTTGAAGATTTAACACAAGGTATGGAATTGCAAGGGACAGTAAGAAATGTAGTGGACTTCGGAGCATTTATTGATATAGGTGTAAAACAAGATGGGCTTGTCCACATTTCAAAACTGAAAAATGGATTCGTTAAGCATCCATTAGATGTGGTGTCTGTAGGGGACGTCGTGACCGTTTGGGTTGATAGCGTGGATGTTCAAAAAGGCAGGGTAGCATTGACGATGATTCAATAAGCAAGGAAGAGCTGACTGTAGGGTAGTGAATGCTACCTGGGTCAGCTCTTTTTTTGCCATATATGATGAGGGGTGTTATAAATGTCCATATTTACGAGCAATTCTTCTTTCGGTAGAAATACCAGCATTGATTAAGGAGTTTTATTTGATATCGATCCTTCTCAAAATAGGCTCTCCTCAATTGATTCACAAGCCAGTTAGG
>NZ_CP145886.1:260000-307500 GCF_038049935.1 Rossellomorea sp. y25
ATTTAAAGAGTGCGTAATAGCTCACTGGTCGAGTGACTCTGCGCCGAAAATGTACCGGGGCTAAACGTATCACCGAAGCTGTGGATTGACACCTCTAGGTGTCAGTGGTAGGAGAGCGTTCTAAGGACTGCGAAGCTAGACCGTAAGGACTGGTGGAGTGCTTAGAAGTGAGAATGCCGGTATGAGTAGCGAAAGATGGGTGAGAATCCCATCCACCGAATGCCTAAGGTTTCCTGAGGAAGGCTCGTCCGCTCAGGGTTAGTCGGGACCTAAGTCGAGGCCGATAGGCGTAGACGATGGACAACAGGTTGATATTCCTGTACCACCTCTTTTCCGTTTGAGCAATGGGGGGACGCAGGAGGATAGGGTAAGCGCACTGCTGGATATGTGCGTCTAAGCAGTTAGGCTGATGATGAGGCAAATCCCATCATCGTGAAGGCTGAGCTGTGACAGCGAGCGAATTATAGTAGCGAAGTTCCTGATTCCACACTGCCAAGAAAAGCCTCTAGCGAGGAAAAAGGTGCCCGTACCGCAAACCGACACAGGTAGGCGAGGAGAGAATCCTAAGGTGAGCGAGAGAACTCTCGTTAAGGAACTCGGCAAAATGACCCCGTAACTTCGGGAGAAGGGGTGCTCTGGTAGGGTGCAAGCCCGAGAGAGCCGCAGTGAATAGGCCCAGGCGACTGTTTAGCAAAAACACAGGTCTCTGCGAAGCCGTAAGGCGAAGTATAGGGGCTGACGCCTGCCCGGTGCTGGAAGGTTAAGAGGAGTGCTTAGCGCAAGCGAAGGTGCGAATCGAAGCCCCAGTAAACGGCGGCCGTAACTATAACGGTCCTAAGGTAGCGAAATTCCTTGTCGGGTAAGTTCCGACCCGCACGAAAGGCGTAACGATCTGGGCACTGTCTCAACGAGAGACTCGGTGAAATTATAGTACCTGTGAAGATGCAGGTTACCCGCGACAGGACGGAAAGACCCCGTGGAGCTTTACTGTAGCCTGATATTGAATTTTGGTACAGCTTGTACAGGATAGGTAGGAGCCTTGGAAGCCGGAGCGCCAGCTTCGGTGGAGGCATCGGTGGGATACTACCCTGGCTGTATTGAAATTCTAACCCGCGCCCCTTATCGGGGTGGGAGACAGTGTCAGGTGGGCAGTTTGACTGGGGCGGTCGCCTCCTAAAGAGTAACGGAGGCGCCCAAAGGTTCCCTCAGAATGGTTGGAAATCATTCGCAGAGTGTAAAGGCACAAGGGAGCTTGACTGCGAGACCTACAAGTCGAGCAGGGACGAAAGTCGGGCTTAGTGATCCGGTGGTTCCGCATGGAAGGGCCATCGCTCAACGGATAAAAGCTACCCCGGGGATAACAGGCTTATCTCCCCCAAGAGTCCACATCGACGGGGAGGTTTGGCACCTCGATGTCGGCTCATCGCATCCTGGGGCTGTAGTCGGTCCCAAGGGTTGGGCTGTTCGCCCATTAAAGCGGTACGCGAGCTGGGTTCAGAACGTCGTGAGACAGTTCGGTCCCTATCCGTCGTGGGCGCAGGAAATTTGAGAGGAGCTGTCCTTAGTACGAGAGGACCGGGATGGACGCACCGCTGGTGTACCAGTTGTCTTGCCAAAGGCATCGCTGGGTAGCTATGTGCGGAAGGGATAAGTGCTGAAAGCATCTAAGCATGAAGCCCCCCTCGAGATGAGATTTCCCATCACGTATGTGAGTAAGATCCCTAGAAGATGACTAGGTAGATAGGTCAGAGATGGAAGCATGGCGACATGTGGAGTTGACTGATACTAATCGATCGAGGACTTAACCACAAAGAGTCATTTTTTAAATGAACAACAATTGGTCGATACTTGGCTTTCTTGACATCAATTCTTTATCTAGTTTTGAAGGAACAACCCTTCAATTGAATAATTCGTCTGGTGACAATGGCGAAGAGGTCACACCCGTTCCCATGCCGAACACGGAAGTTAAGCTCTTCAGCGCCGATGGTAGTTGGGGGATCTCCCCCTGTGAGAGTAGGACGTCGCCAGGCGAAATATTTTTTTGCACAATCACTTTATTTGTGAAGATGCATATAGTAATATAGAAAGTATCACCTTAAGTAGTATTCATATCGTCGCGGGGTGGAGCAGTTCGGTAGCTCGTCGGGCTCATAACCCGAAGGTCGCAGGTTCAAATCCTGTCCCCGCAATACCATTTTTGACTAAGGATAGTATAATCCTTGATGAGTCATGCATGGGTAGTTATTTTGACTATCGTCTAAAATAATGAAACCTATTTTGCTTACGCAAAAAGCTTTGGTCCGGTAGTTCAGTTGGTTAGAATGCCTGCCTGTCACGCAGGAGGTCGCGGGTTCGAGTCCCGTCCGGACCGCCAGATTTGTTTATTCAAACGAAACCTTTGTTTCGTTTTTTTTATTGCCTATTATCATTAACTTTACTCATATACCCTAAAAAGGGTAAACTACATATATACATTTTCCCTTAGGGTAACAAACGATCCTAAGGGTTTTTTATACTTTATTTACAATAGAGGAGATTAACATGAATCAGTATGAGTTAATAACCGCTAGTCCGGAAGAGACTGGAGCGTTTGCCGAGAAGCTGGCAGCATACCTCCAGCCTGGGGATGTGTTAACATTAGAAGGTGATCTTGGAGCGGGAAAAACGACGTTTACTAAGGGATTGGCAAAAGGCCTAGGTATTTCGAAGAACGTAAACAGTCCAACCTTCACAATCATAAAAGAATATCGGGGGCGTTTGCCTCTTTATCATATGGATGTTTATCGGCTGGATGATTCCTTTGAAGACTTGGGATTCGATGAATATTTTGAGGGGGAAGGTGTGACTGTCGTTGAGTGGGCTCACTTGATTCAAGATCAACTTCCGAAAGAAATATTGGGTTTATCGATTTTCCGGGAAGGTGATTCAGCAAGAAGAATCGTGTTGAAACCTTTTGGAGAAAGATATAGAGAGCTGTGTAAGGAGGTTGTTTCATGACGATATTATCCATCGATACCTCTAATTATCCTTTAGGTGTTGCCCTGATTGAAGAGGATAAGGTGATTGGAGAGTATATTACCTATATTAAAAAAAATCATTCTGTAAGGGCGATGCCGGCCATTGAACAATTAATGAAGGATTGTGGGATAGAGGCTAAGGACTTAACGAAGATTGTGGTAGCAAATGGCCCCGGTTCTTATACAGGTGTTCGCATTGGAGTTACGTTAGCAAAGACGCTGGCTTGGTCATTGAATATTCCTCTTATACCCGTTTCAAGTCTTGCGACACTGGCTTCGTCTGGACGATATTTTCCCGGTTATATTGTTCCTTTGTTTGATGCGAGAAGAGGACAGGTGTACACAGGACTGTATGAATTCCAGGACGATCAACTAACGTGTGTTGAGGAAGATTGTAATATATTGCTTGATAAGTGGGTCACTACGTTAAAAGAGTTAAATAAAGATATCTTGTTCGTAGGTAATGATGTAACGATTCACGAAAGCACCATTAAAGAGATACTAGGAGATCAAGCGAAGATTGCTCCGTTTGTCAGTCATAATCCACGTCCTTCTGAGCTCGCTTTCATAGGGGCAGGGTTCCCTGAGACTTCAGCTCATGAGGTACTCCCTAATTATATTCGAATGGCTGAAGCAGAAGTGAAATGGCTGGAATCTCAAAAAAATTCTTAATAGAGATAGAGGATCGTTAGAAAATGGACATTCGATTTATGACGGTTGATGATTTAGATGCTGTAATGGACATTGAAATGAAATCTTTTAGCATTCCTTGGAGTCGAGACGCTTTCTTGAATGAGATTGAACATAACCATCTATCTACCTACCTTGTTGTCGAGGATGGCGACCATGTCGCGGGATATTGTGGGGTGTGGCTTGTGGTGGATGAGGCTCATATCACCAATGTAGCAGTGCTTCCCGAATACCGGGGACAGGGACTGGGTGAAAGTCTTATGCGTAAGATCATGGGCATTGCCACCAAGTTTGGAGCTCGTGTGATGACTCTTGAAGTCAGAGTATCCAATTTAGCTGCGCAGCATTTATATAGAAAGCTTGGGTTTCAAGATGGCGGAATTCGGAAGCGGTATTATTCGGATAATCAAGAAGATGCTTTAGTAATGTGGGTGAATTTATGAATAAAGATATGTTTGTATTGGGAATTGAGACGAGCTGTGATGAAACAGCCGTTGCAATCATAAAAAGTGGAACTGAGATTGTGACGAATGTGGTTTCCTCTCAGATTGAAAGTCATAAGCGATTCGGTGGAGTGGTACCTGAAATTGCTTCTCGTCATCACGTGGAGCAAGTTACGTATGTGTTAGAGGAAGCACTTCAACAAGCCGGGATGACGATGGTGGAGATTGATTGTGTGGCCGTGACGGAAGGTCCAGGTTTAGTAGGTGCTCTTCTGATTGGGGTAAACGCAGCAAAGGCACTTGCTTTTGCTCACAACAAACCTTTAGTGGGTGTCCATCATATTGCAGGGCATATCTATGCGAATCGACTAGTGAAAGAGATGAAGTTTCCTCTCCTTTCTTTGGTCGTATCCGGGGGACATACGGAGCTTGTGTTAATGAAAGAGCACGGTTCGTTTCAAGTAATTGGAGAAACACGGGACGACGCTGCCGGGGAGGCCTATGATAAGGTAGCTCGAACATTGAGTCTTCCTTATCCAGGTGGACCCCATATCGATCGGCTTGCTCAAGAAGGAGAAGCTACCCTTGATTTGCCAAGGGCATGGCTGGAAGAAGGTTCTTTTGATTTCAGCTTTAGTGGATTGAAATCTGCGGTTATTAACACGCTCCACAATGCTAAGCAAAAAGGAGTAACCATTCATCCACAAGACCTGGCAGCCAGTTTTCAGGCTAGTGTGATTGACGTGTTAGTAACCAAGACCATTAAAGCTGTGAAGGAATTTCAAGTCGAACAGGTTTTACTAGCTGGAGGTGTAGCGGCAAATAAAGGGTTGCGTGCGGCTCTACAAGAAGCGTTTGAGGGAGTGGACGCCGAGCTGGTCATCCCTCCGTTATCTCTTTGTACAGATAATGCCGCTATGATTGCAGCGGCAGGAACGGTTTTATTCGAACAAGGAAAAAGAGGCGGCATGGATATGAATGCACATCCTGGGCTTGATATAGAGAATTTCTAATAGTGAAAGCTTAAACGTTAACTTCGTTTAAGCTTTTTTCTCTTTTTAGCTCTGTTAATCGATGTCGTTAATAGACGGAGGAAAATGTGAATATCTTGTGGTTAACGTATACCAAATAAGGTAGCATGAAAGAAAAAAAGAACGAACATACGTTTTATCAACAGGTTGTGGATAATTTGTTAATAACTTTGTATAAGTTGTGTACACTATGTGAAAAAGACCTGGGATAAATAGCCTATTTTCTGGAATGGACTGTGGATAACCAAGAGTTTGAATGTGGATAATGTGGAAAAGTTGTGTGAATAACGATTGTTTAGGATTTTGAATGTGGATAATAATGTGGAATAAGAAAAGGGTGGGGAGCAAGTTAATCGAATACTTATCCCCAACCCTGTGGATTATTGTTCTCCTTGAAGAAGTTCTTCAAGTTCTGTCCATTCTTCCAATAGAGATTCAAGCTCTTCTTTTTCTTTTGTCAGTGCTTCATTGATGTCTTGGACTTTTTCATGATCTTGGAAGATCTCCGGGTCGCAAAGGAGGTCTTCTTTTTCTTGAATGTTTTCTTCCAGAGTTTCCATTTTGTTTTCAATTTCTTCAACTCTTCGTTTTCGTTGACGCTCAAGTTTTTTTGCTTCTTTATCGATTTTATGAGATTGCTTTTGAGTAGTGACTTGTGAAACAGGCTCTCCTTGTTCCATCCGCTCGAGTGCGGCCAGTTCTTCCTGCTGTTGCAATTTCTCTACATAATAATCATAATCGCCAAGATATTCTGTTGAACCCTTTCTGGAAAGTTCAACAACCTTTGTGGCGATGCGATTGATGAAATAACGATCATGGGACACAAAGAGAATCGTTCCTGGATAGTCAATCAAGGCATTCTCCAACACTTCTTTACTGTCCAAGTCAAGATGGTTTGTCGGCTCGTCCAGGATGAGGACATTCCCTTTTTCCATCATAAGCTTGGACAGTGCCAGTCGGGCTTTCTCTCCGCCACTAAGTGTTGAAACCGGCTTTAAGACATCTTCCCCTGAGAATAAGAAGTTTCCGAGTACGGTTCGGATTTCTTTTTCCATCTTCATTGGGTACTCGTCCCACAGTTCGTTTAAGACGGTCTTATTGGAAGACAGTTCAGCTTGTTCTTGATCATAGTAACTAATCGAAACATTTGATCCAAATTTAATTGCTCCGTCAAGTGGTTGGAGTTTATTCACTAATGTTTTCAATAGGGTGGACTTACCAATACCGTTAGGACCTACAAGGGCGATGCTGTCGCCTTTTTTAACAGCGAAGTCGATGTGAGATGAAATTCTTTCGCCTTTTCCATATCCGATGGTAAGATCTTGGACGTGAAGAACATCATTTCCGCTTGGACGATCAATTTGAAAAGCAAAGTTGGCGGATTTCTCATCACCCAGAGGTCTGTCCATTATATCCATTCGTTCTAATTTTTTTCTGCGGCTTTGGGCCATCTTGGTAGTAGAAGCCCGGGCTATATTTCGCTGGATAAAGTCTTCCAGTTTCGCGACCTCCTGTTGCTGGCGCTCGAACATCTTGAGATCCTTTTCGTAGTCTTCTGCTTTTTGTTCAAGGTATTTACTGTAGTTACCCAGGTATTTTTTGCTTCGATTTCGTGAAATTTCATACACTTGATTGACGACGCTATCCAAGAAGTAGCGGTCATGGGAAACGATCAAGACAGCTCCTTCATAGCTTTGAAGGTACGTCTCAAGCCACGACAAAGTCTCAATATCAAGATGGTTGGTAGGCTCATCCAGAATGAGGATGTCAGGCTTGGTCAATAGAAGCTTACCAAGAGCCAGACGGGTTTTCTGGCCACCGCTTAAAGTAGAGATCTTCGTTTCATAATCAAAGTCGGCAAAGTTCAATCCATGCAGGACTGAACGAATATCTGCTTCATATTGATAGCCGCCGGAATCTTTAAAACGTACTTGAAGTTCATCATATTCCTTTAATACGCGTTGGTATAAATCTTCTTGCTCATAAACAGAAGGATCGGCCATTTGTTTCTCAAGTTTTCTTAATTGTTTTTCTTGAGTTTGTAATTCTTCGAATACGGTCAGCATTTCTGACCAAATGGAAAGCTCAGATTCCAAGCCTGTATTTTGCGCGAGGTATCCAATGGAGACCCCTTTTGGCTTCGTGATATCTCCTGAATCATAAGAGAGATGACCTGCAATTATTTTTAAAAGAGTCGATTTTCCTGCCCCGTTGCGTCCGACGAGAGCCACGCGATCTCTTGTCTGTATTTCAAGCTTAATATTTGATAGGATATTATCGGCACCAAAGTTTTTCGTTAGTTGATTCACTTGTAATAGAATCATGACGTTTCACCTCTATTTCATAGTGCTAGTGTACCGTATTTGGGAGGGGAACGGCAATAAATCGACTATTAATCTTCGTACACTTAGGATAAAATATAGTGTATGATGGGTAGTAGAGTTTTAAATTCTGTCTGCTTTCTATTTTGGAAGCGGTATCAGAGGTTTTGAATAGATGTGGGGGAATACAATATGAACCAGGATACAACGAAAATTCCACAGGCAACGGCTAAGCGCCTTCCGCTATATTATCGCTTTATCAAGAATCTGTACTCATCGGGAAAGCAGAGGGTTTCATCGAAAGAATTGAGTGAAGCGGTGAAGGTTGATTCTGCCACGATACGCAGAGATTTTTCTTATTTTGGCGCGTTGGGTAAAAAGGGATATGGATATAATGTCAATTACCTTCTATCCTTTTTCCGTAAGACATTGGATCAGGATGCCATTACGAAGGTTGTGCTGATAGGTGTAGGGAATCTCGGTACAGCTTTTCTTCATTATAATTTTATAAAGAATAATAATACAAAGATTGAAATGGCTTTTGAAGTGGATGAAAAAAAGGTTGGGACACAAATCAGCGATGTACCCGTTTTTCATTTAAATGATTTAGAAGAGAGTCTTGAGGGGCATGATATTGAGGTGGCCATTCTGACAGTTCCGGCATCTTCTGCTCAAAATATCACAGACCGATTGGTTTCTTCTAATATTAAGGGGATCCTGAATTTCACTCCTGCGAGATTGACGGTGCCGGACCATATCCGCGTCCATCATATTGATTTGGCAGTTGAACTTCAGTCACTGGTCTACTTCTTAAAGCATTATTCAGGGGATGACACGGAAATGTCACAAGATGGAATCATATCCGAATAGAAAATGATTCGTATTTACGTTATGATAGAATGGTAAAAGAGGAGGTGTCTCATTATGTTAGGTGCAGGTAGTATCGTATTGATAACGGTTGTTGCTTTACTGATATTTGGACCAAAGAAATTGCCTGAGTTAGGAAAAGCAGCTGGGAATACATTACGTGAGTTTAAGAATGCAACAAAGGGCTTAGCAGATGATGAGGACGATAATAGTAAAAAAGCTAAGTAGGGTAGGATGAACGCCATGAGTCAAAGTCAAAGAGACATGACAGTCTATGAACATATAGGAGAATTGCAAAAACGACTCATGTTTGTAGTCGTTTTCTTCTTGTTAGCGGTAATTGTAAGCTTTTTTCTTGCGGAGCCGTTGATTCGATATTTGCAGCACGCGGATGAAGCGAAAGAATTAACCATGAACGCCTTTCGGATTACAGACCCTCTCAAAATCTATATGGAAATGATCATGTTTATTGCGATCATCATGACATCACCCATCATTCTATTTCAAGTATGGTCGTTCGTGAGTCCAGGCTTATATGAGAAAGAGAGAAAGGTAACGCTCAGTTACATACCTATTTCTGTCCTTCTTTTCTTAGGTGGATTGTCATTTTCATATTTTATTTTGTTTCCATATGTCGTGAAATTCATGATGGGTTTATCAACCAATCTGAATATCCAGCAAGTGATTGGAATTAATGAATACTTTCATTTCCTGTTTCAAATAACCATCCCATTTGGATTTCTATTTCAACTGCCGGTTATTATGCTGTTTCTGACACGTTTGGGGATTATTACTCCGATGTTATTGGCACAAATGAGAAAAGTGGCTTACTTCATATTGTTAGTCATAGCCGCTTTCATCACACCGCCGGACATCGTCTCGCATTTAATGGTAACCGTTCCTTTGCTCCTTCTTTATGAAATCAGCATTTGGATCTCTAAGATCGGATATAAGAAGGTTTTAGAAGCAGAACAAAAGCTTGAAATGGAACAGTTCGAGGATATAAATAAGGATTGATCAAAAGATCAATCCTTATTTTTTATTCTCTATTTTCTTTTTGATCTTGAAATGCAGCATCACCATCCGCAACCCGGAACCAAAATCAAGGGTTGCCAGAAAGACGAGCATATAAGTGAAAAATCCCCAACCATCATCCTGTACATTTTGCACAGCAAAGTATGTGAAGAGCACACCGAGAAGGAGATAAATCACGCCTGAAAATAGTGGTGATCTCCTCATAGAAATAATCCTCCAATAAATCCTTGTATTTGTTCAGCTTCGTTCATCATTTTTTCAATTTCATCCTTATAGATAGATTGCATTAGAACGACCGTTGTATTCATGGCAACGTGAGCAAATATTGGAACCAGTATCCGCTTCGTTTTGACATAAAGGAACGCAAAGGTAAAGCCCATTGCAGAGTACAAGATCACATGCTCAGGCTCAAAGTGCGCGAGAGCGAATATAACAGAGCTGATTAACGCGGCGAAGAAGAAATTCATCTTTTCATAAAGAACACCGAAGATAATCTTTCTGAATACAATCTCTTCTAAAATAGGGCCAATGATCGCAGCTACCATCATCGATAGAGGTACCTTTTCAATAATCCCAATAATCATCTGCGTATTTTCAGATCCCATTTGGATACCTAACGCATACTCAATCTGTATCGCGATGGATTGAGCGATGAACGCCATGAAAATCCCGACTACAGCCCACACAATTGAACTTCCTGCATTCATAGGAGCGGACCGTTCAAGGTTGGTGCTTGTCTCGCTCTTTCTAAGAATGCCCCAGACGACGAGGAGAGTTAATGTAAAGCTAATCACAAGCCAGTATCCAGGAACAACATTTCGTACGGTCTGCTCTGGAATCGCAAGGACATCAACACCAATCTTAAATAAAAGGGGTATCCCGACAACACTGGAAAGCTGCATCACAATATAGGCAATTAAGATAAATCCGAAATGTTTTTTCAACGTTTGATCTCCTTTAACACCTGTTAGATGAAGAACGAATAGGATTCGTCCTGAACATACTCCTGTACAATTCTACTAAGAAAAGAGAAAGTGTTCAAATTTAAGGGGTTTGTAAGAATTGCCACTCTTCCATTGATTTAAGAATAAAGGCATATGGGGAGGCATAGGATTGGAGGGTGTGAAAAAAAGAGAAATATGACGAAAAAAATTTTAGGCAGGACTCTTGCAAAATGAAAACGAATTAATTAATATAATAGTTGTGTTAGCACTCACAATAAGCGAGTGCTAATAAATATCATTTACATAATTTCAAGGAGGTTGTTTCACTTGTTAAAACCACTAGGTGATCGCGTCGTTATCGAGCTAGTTGAGTCAGAAGAAAAAACAGCAAGCGGTATTGTGCTACCGGATTCCGCAAAGGAAAAGCCACAAGAAGGTAAAGTGATGGCTGTAGGTACTGGTCGCATTCTTGACAACGGTGAGCGCGTTGCTCTTGAGGTAGCTGTCGGCGATCGAATCATTTTCTCTAAATACGCTGGTACAGAAGTGAAATACCAAGGCACAGAATACCTGATCCTTCGTGATAGCGATATTCTGGCTGTAGTTGGCGAATAATCAAACTTCGTATATAAACAATACTTTACTTAAATAAGAGGAGGACTTTATCAATGGCTAAAGATATTAAATTCAGCGAAGAAGCACGCCGTTCCATGCTTCGCGGTGTAGATCAATTAGCAAATGCAGTAAAAGTAACTCTTGGACCAAAAGGACGTAACGTGGTACTTGAGAAAAAATTCGGTTCACCACTTATTACAAATGATGGTGTAACGATTGCAAAAGAAATTGAATTAGAAGATGCATTCGAAAACATGGGTGCAAAACTGGTTGCTGAAGTAGCAAGCAAAACAAACGAAATCGCCGGTGACGGTACAACGACTGCAACGGTCCTTGCTCAAGCGATGATCCGTGAAGGTCTTAAAAACGTAACAGCTGGCGCTAACCCTGTTGGCGTTCGTAAAGGTATCGAAAAAGCGGTTCAAGCTGCCATCGAAGAATTAAAAGTGATCTCTAAGCCGATCGAAGGCAAAGATTCAATCGCTCAAGTTGCGGCAATCTCAGCGGCTGACGAAGAAGTGGGTCAACTGATTGCAGAAGCAATGGAGCGCGTTGGGAACGACGGCGTTATCACCATTGAAGAATCGAAAGGTTTCACAACAGAGCTTGACGTGGTGGAAGGAATGCAATTCGACCGTGGATATGCGTCTCCATACATGGTGACAGATTCTGATAAGATGGAAGCTGTTCTTGAAAATCCATATATTTTAATCACTGACAAGAAAATTGGAAACATCCAGGAAGTACTTCCTGTTCTTGAGCAAGTTGTACAACAAGGTAAGCCACTATTAATGGTAGCTGAAGATGTTGAAGGTGAAGCTCTTGCAACACTTGTTGTGAACAAACTTCGCGGAACATTCAACGCTGTTGCTGTCAAAGCCCCTGGCTTCGGTGACCGTCGTAAAGCAATGCTTGAAGACTTAGCAGTACTTACTGGTGGAGAAGTGATCACAGAGGATCTTGGATTGGATCTTAAATCTGCGAACATCACTCAACTTGGCCGCGCAGCGAAAGTAGTCGTAACGAAAGAAAACACGACTGTCGTTGAAGGTTCTGGAGATCCGGAAAAAATCGCAGCCCGCGTAAACCAAATCCGTGCTCAATTAGAAGAGTCCACTTCTGAATTTGATAAAGAAAAATTACAAGAGCGCCTTGCAAAGCTTGCAGGTGGAGTAGCAGTCGTGAAAGTTGGAGCTGCAACTGAAACTGAGCTTAAAGAGCGTAAACTTCGCATCGAAGACGCATTGAACTCTACTCGTGCAGCAGTGGAAGAAGGCATCGTATCCGGTGGTGGTACGGCACTAGTGAACGTATACAACAAAGTAGCATCAATTGAAGCGGATGCAGATGTAGCAACAGGTATCAACATCGTGCTGCGTGCTCTTGAAGAGCCAATCCGTCAAATCGCTCACAACGCAGGACTCGAAGGTTCTATCATCGTAGAACGTCTGAAGAAGGAAGAAGTAGGTGTCGGTTTCAACGCAGCTACTGGTGAGTGGGTAAACATGATCGAAAAAGGTATCGTAGATCCAACGAAAGTAACTCGTTCTGCACTTCAAAACGCAGCGTCTGTAGCAGCAATGTTCCTGACTACTGAAGCAGTAGTAGCGGACATTCCTGAAGAAGGCGGCGGCATGCCTGATATGTCTGGAATGGGCGGAATGGGTGGAATGGGCGGCATGATGTAATAAGCTGCCTCAACCCTTGATATGACTGGATTTGTTGGTAAGGTGAGAGTGGTTTGCTAACATTTTGCTAACATTGAGGTTTTTAACGGAGGCTTCTCATGAGTTCAGCGAACTTTTGAGAGGCTTCTTTTTTCATGTCTTCCGTGACATGGAGGTACACGTTTTTTGTAATTTGATCGTCTGTATGACCGAGGCGGTCCATGATTTGTTCGAGTGAGACACCTGCCTTCGCAAGAAGCGACGTATGAGTATGTCGCAAACTATGTGGAGTCAACTCTTCATTTAGACCTGCAATTTTAAGTAATCTTTTCATTCGATCTCGCACATTTTTAACCACGATGGGATAACCGTATTGTCTTTCCATTTTGGCCAAAAAAATCTTTGTTATAGTAATCTGGACCTATACGTTTATTGAGCCAGTCATTGCGGAGTAAAAAGCCATCCTTTGCGGAGTGCAGTACCACTATAAATAGAATAAAGAAAAGCCTCCTGTATAATTATCCTTGCATGCCAGCAAGCATGACATTATTATACAGGAGGCTTTTTTTATGATTAATTACCGAAAGATTCTGGAACTTCACCTTGAAGAAGTCAGACAAAGAACGATTAGTTCTAGCACTGGACATTCAAGGAATACAGTTTCAGATATCGTTCAACGCGCCAAAAATCTTGGTGTGGGAAAGCTTGGACGACACCATGACTAATCCCTGGCTAGAATACCTTCAAGATTTAAATCAGAAAATCTTTGAAAACCTAGAAGAAATCAACACCACTGAATTTCAAAAGCGACCCGGTTCGCGCAAAAAGGTGTTTGAGGAAGAAGAGAAATCCTACCTTCAACAGCTTCCTCAAACAAGGTTTAAACTTGCGGAATGGAGAACAGCAAAAGTTCAACTGAACTACTACAACCAAGTTGAACGAATGTATTACTCCGTTCCATATGATTATGTCCGAGAGAATGTCGATATACGACTAACCACGGATTTAATTGAAGTTTACTTCAAAGAAGTACGAATTGCATCCCATAAACGATTGTATGGTGAAATTGGCCCTTGCCCTCGCACTCACTGGCTCAGATGACCGCAAATAGTGGCTCAATTTACCGCACTAATGGCTCAATCTGTTCGCAATACTCAATTCATAGAATGGAATTTCGTTTAATTTACAAATATATTGCTTTTCATAGTGATTACAGCCAACGAAATGTACCATTCTTGACATATTTCCTACCACTGAATGACAAAAAGTGTACCATAGAATGACAGACTGTTTACCACTTCAAAACTTCTGGTGATAATAGTTGTTATACAAATTTGATTGATTTTCAATAAGATTCTGCAAACGGGACTTATTGTTGAAGATTGAATTTATTTATTGAGAGAAATTGCTATATCTATCTGCAACATATCTATTTATAAAAGTGGTATGTCAACACTAAACTAGACAATTTTTTTAAGGTGTTCTTTTTTATATTCTTGACAAACGAACTCAAAACAAACTAAAAAACGCGCGCCAATTGAATATCGGCACGCGCTAACTGAATAGTTTTTTTACATTGTCTACTTGATGGGAACAAGACCATTATTATTTTAAAGTGTTTTTTTATTTTACATCTACGTAGACTTGCTGGTGTCTTCTCAGAATGAACCTTATCATAAATTTTTAGATAGCCCGAAAACAAATGGTGTTAATTTGGATAAATAGTTTACTAATCTATCAAATTGGCATGTCCTAGCCGCTGTTGTATCTCTTCAATACCAACTCCAGCTTCAATCAATGAATAAATGAGTGTGGAGTAATGTTCTTATCTATTTCTGCTTTTTTCAGAAGCCTTTTAAGCCTGAACGAAGGTATTGTAGCAAGATATGAGGATGAAACAGAGCTAGATGTTTGGTATCACAATCTAAAGGCGACATATATATATCTGGAAGAGAAGGTAAAGCTGCCAAATACGCAGGAACCTGTTTTGAAAAGATGGAAATCTTGAAGCTTGGGAAAAAAATGTACTTAAACTTACTGAGCAGTTTAGTTTATAAGTGGAGTTAAATTCTTGTTTAACATTTCTATTAATAGATAAATTAGTTTAGGATTAATAGTGGTGAACCGTATCATAAATAACGGTAAACCCCAAGCATGTTTACTAATTATCCCTAGGACTATTCAAAGAAAAATCACATGCAGTTTTGTGTTACAGAATATAAAAAATTTTCTTAGGAGATTTCATACAATAGTTAGAAGGAAAATAAAACAAGTAAATCCTTTTTGTTATGAATTATAATTCTGGTTTCCGAATTCCAATTAAACCTTTTTGCTAATAATATTCTTCTCTATGGACACGATAAGAGAAACGAAACTTTATAGATTGGTGGCCGGGAGAATGAAGGTATTATCTATGATTCAGCCTTGGGCAAGTCTTTTTGTCCTTCGAGAGAATGAATTTGAAACAAGGTCATGGAAAACAAACTATCGCGGGCCGCTTGCCATTCATACAAGTAAAAAAATAGATAAGGCTGTCTGCAGGCATGTGGCCATCCGTTCGCTGCTCGGTAAGCATGGATATACAGAAGAGACCCTTCCGACCGGAATGATCATTTCTGTAGGCCGGCTTGAAAATTGTCTGAAGATAACTGAAAAAAATCAGACATCAGCAGTCCTGGAAAATGGACAAATCGTATCAGGAAATGATTATTTTTTAGGAGACTTTAATGTGGGAGGATATGCTTGGGAGGTTCAAGACATGAAGATCTTGAATGAACGTATTCCAGCAAAAGGCCAGCTTGGGTTATGGGAAACTGATTTATTATGAAAGGCGATGGAGATAAGCAGTATTTCACTTGTACATAGGAATAACAGATTAATTTTTATACTGAGGTGACTTTAATGGAGAGGGAGATTTAGTGATCTTTGGATTTTACAAAGGCTTTCCGCCGAGTGAAGCGAGAAAGTTCGTGGAAGGCATAAATTTTAATAACTCAACTTTCGCACACTCAAATAGGCCGGTAGACTTTGTTTTAGTTAGGTAAGCCTACAATCCAGTGTGGTAGTTGACTTTGAATTAACTTTTGGATCTTTTTGTTGCTTTCTTTTAGGACATCTTGAAGAAGCTCGATTAGCTGCCCAAGTGCGATAGCCCAATCAAGATCACTGATTTCATCACATAGATCATAAGAACCGTCCCCTGCTTCCCTTTGGCTTGTATTGATTCTCGCTTAAGAAAGATAAAGCTCTTCGTTTAGCCGTAAAATTGGTTTAAGGCTACAAAAAGTTTAAAGAGGTTTATGATAAAAAAAGCGAAGGAAAATCACATAAGGTAGTAATTATGGCAAATGCTAGCAAGCTTATCCAGTCGATTTATGCTGTATTAACGCATAAAGAGCCTTTCGTAATTTAGAAGGAAAATAGGTGAAAAGAAAAAAACCTTCCATTTATCCAGGAAAGGTTATTTGCTATGTTCATTTTTAATTATATCATCATGCATAAGATTTTCTATTCCTCAAAAGTTGTAGTATAAAGAATAACATTTAGATGCAGTATTTTTTGACATTATATGTACAAAATAATGTAGATGAAAATAAAAAAGGTGGCTAATATGAAAATATTGTGGCTTTTTCTAATTTTAGCGATATTATCCTTTACTTCCTTATACATCTTGATGAAGAAAATGAACGTCACTAACATCTTGGGCTGTTATTTTTTCTCCAATATTCTTATTACGAATACAGGTCTAATCATTAATTTAAATTTAGAACTTACAAAGCAAGATCCAAGTCAGTTAATTTTTTGGACACAAAAAATTCCTGAGTTGTCACTCAAGCCAGCGTTACTTTTATGGGTTATTTATATTTTGTTCTCTAAAAGAACTATTTTCAGTAAACTTATTCATCTCTTCATCTTCTTAACAGCACTCATTTCAATTGAAGAATTTTTCGTTCATTTTGGATATTTGGAATGGGTAAATTGGAATGTATTTTATTCATATTTGAGATACACTCTGATTATTTTATTATTGGCTATTTACTCTTTTTATTTAGAGAAACTTATTTATAGAGACAAAGTGGTGAATACGTCATGATGTTACCTTTTCCTGAGAAATTTGATTCAAATGAAATATTTATTATCTTTTCCACAGTACTTACTTGGGGCCTCATGTTTATATTACCTAGACGCTTGCCTGCTGCTACCATCACTATTATTTGGACTTTTAATGTTTTTCTTGCTTTGTTAGCTGATATTACCCTTAGTGTAAAACCATATGAATTATACTTTACGATTGATCATAAAAAGCATGAATTATTTGATGTATTATTGCACTTTGTAACTTACCCTACTCTTTCTTACTTTGTAGTAAACTTCTATCAATATAAAAAACCAAAAGGCTTAAAGTATCTATTTTATATTATTTTTTGGGCTGGGGTAGCGATTGCTCTAGAATGGATTGCAGTAAAGTTTCAAGTTTTTACATATACAGGTTGGAAATTGTATTTATCCTTTATCACTTATTTGGTTGTATTTGCTGCTACCATTTGGCTTTCGAACTTTATTGAAAAGAAAGACCCTTACAAATGGACTTCAACTAATTGATTCGATTAAAACACCATTATTTGTCGATGAACATTTTCCTATAAAATAAGGAAATATTTGGATGTTGAGTTTCATCCATAAACGTTAGGATTTGTAGTCAAAAAGATTTTCATCCACCATCATTGATAGATGAAGTAGAGGTAATGGACTTATTATTAATCGGAACAAAAGGTAGACCAAGGATAATGTACGGAGTTGGTAATGAAAGCGAGCTCTATTATGAACAAATTGTTTCTGAAACCATTTGTTTGATTCTTTTCAATTACAGTTAAGACTTCAAAGGGAAACCTAGGGATTAACGGAATTCTTAGAATGATTTTATGATTGAATTCGGGTATGATTATAGAATTTAATGAAAGGATAGTTACGTAAAAAATCTACTCTCAATAAAATAAAAAGACCTGATTTAGATATATCTCGATGAACCATATCATAAGTAAAAGAAAGTTTCTTTGTGTAATTAAAGCCGGCTGCGATCAGCAGTCGGCTTTATATTTATATCTAATTGCAATTATCGGATCACCAATTTATCGCTCTCTGTAATCAGGTTTTTAAACAAAACCTTCCAGGACAATTTTACCAATCGCCCTGTTACTCTCCAAAAATTTGTGGGCTTGACGGAGATTTTCTGCTGAGATCGGTCCAAGGACTTCGGCCAGTGTTGTCTTTAATTTTTGATGGTCCACAGCATCAGCAATATGATTAAGCAATAGATGCTGCTCAATCATATCATCTGTTTCGTAAACAGGGCGAGTAAACATAAACTCCCACACGAAGGTGACGCTTTTTTGCTTAAGCAATTTGAGGTCCAGCGGAGAGGTTGGATCATCAATAGCGCACACAACTCCTTGCGGAGAAATAGCTTCGCTAATACCGGCCCAGTGTTTTTCCAAAGCATTCAGGCAAAAAATGTACGGAACGTTTGTAAATCCAATTGCTTGAAGTTGTGGAAGGAGCGGGTCATGGTGATTAATGGTATAGTCCGCGCCCATTGATTTAACCCAACTAACAGTTTCCGGTCGGGAAGCAGTTCCGATTACAGTAAGCCCCGCTTGTTTTGCAAGCTGAGTGGCAATGGAACCTACACCCCCGGCTGCACCAATGATCAGCAGAGCCTTTCCTTTGTTAGTCCCAGGATCTTGGGAAATAGACATACGGGTAAATAACGCTTCCCAAGCTGTAATGGAGGTTAGGGGAAGAGCTGCGGCTTCCACAAAACTTAAGGAAACAGGTTTGCGCCCAACGATTCGTTCATCGACCAGATGGTATTCACTGTTTCCGCCTTGTCGTGCAATACTGCCAGCATAAAAAACTTCATCTCCCGGACGAAACAATGAACAGTCCGGTCCTGTCTCTTCGACGACTCCTGCTACATCCCAACCTAGAATTTTAGGAACTTCCTCAACTTTTTCCTTAGGAGCTCGTACCTTTGTATCAACAGGATTGACCGATATGGCCGCAACTTTGACCAAAATGTCACGACCCGTTGCTTTTGGTTTTTCTACAACTACGTCCACCAGACTTTGGGGATTATCAATTGGAAGGTAACGAGTTAATCCTATCGCCTTCATAGTATTCATGATGAACCACTTCCTTTCCATATTAGTATACCCGTTATTAGTAACAGCTTAAAATAATTACTATTAGCCCTATAGTTTCTAAGCATCAGTGAAATTTATCAAGCATCATTAATAAAATGGATTAATAATACCTTGGTTTAGTCGTGTTGGACCCTTCGAACATTTTAATTTTTTCATGATGGGTAGAAAAAAAGCACCTTCCATACAGTTAAGTGAAGGTGCTTCTTTTCTAATAGGTTTTGTAAAGCAACGTAAATGTAAGCTTATGCTTAATTGTTTAATTCCGAAATATCCATTTCTTTTATGATTTCTGCTATCCGATTTTTGCCCCATTCATACATCATTTCAACGATAGGAAGTAAAGTCATCCCCAATTCAGTCATGGAATATTCCACTTTCGGTGGAACTTCTGGATAAACCTCGCGATGAACTATTCCATCTTCCATCAGTTCTCTTAATTGATTCGTTAATATTTTATGAGATATTTTTGGAAAAAGCCTTTGGAGATCACTGAATCGATGTGGTCCTTCTACCCCTAAATGCCATAAAATAACAATTTTCCATTTACCACTTATAATTGATAAGGTAAGTTCTTTTTCACAATTATAATCACCATTTATGATCTTTTCTTTAACTTCATCTCTAAATGTATCTGGCATACATTCTTACCTCCTTATTTGTCTCAATTGTAACCTGTCGGTAACCTCCTTACAAAAAAGTGCATTCTTCACAGTGAAGAAAACAAGCAGTAGAATGAAATAGTCGTCTTATCGGCAAATCTTTTTCATTAATGAGGAGGAACTACAAATGAGTAAAAAAGCACTTTTAATTATACCACCAGAACGTTTCAATGAAGACGAATTATTTCAACCAAAAGCGGAATTGGAAAGCAACGGAATTGATGTGACAATTGCAAGTACAAAAACAGGTGAAATCATAGGGGATTATGAAGGTAAAGCAACTGCTGAGGTCATTTTTTTAGACGTTTTTGCTTCTGACTATGATGTTGTATCTGTTATTGGTGGATCTGGTACGAACGATCATCTATGGGAAAATAAAGAATTACAAGACTACTTGAAACAAGCGTATACTAATAAAGTTCTTGTAACAGGAATTTGTGCAGGTGCGGTTACTGTAGCTAAAACGGGTTTACTTACTGGAAGAGATGCAACTTGCTATCCAGTAGATGTACAAAAAGACCAATTAAAAGCGAATAAAGTAACATATGTTGAAAAACATGTTGTTGCTCATGATGATATTATCACTGGTGATGGTCCAGATGGCGCTAAAGAATTTGGGGAAGCTTTAGTAAAAGCCTTAAGCTAATTCCACATTTCCTCCCTGAATTTTCATATAATCGAAAGCCTACGGAATGAATTCTGTAGGCTTTTGGCTATCCAAAGTAAGATCTTGCAGACCTTGCATCAAATAGAGAAGTGTATAAGCTGAAAATAATGGAATAAGTTTAAAGATGGAGTGGCGGAATCGTCGAAAAAACCTGTTATTTGCAGGTTTTTTAGTGGTCTATTTTAAGATGGGAGCTTTTAGCCGTATCTCCTTCGAAGCAAATCATTTGATTTGGAAGGACCAGACGGCTACTATATTAATATCGGGAATTCCCGATTTAGCATGATGCTTTCAGATCATCTATCCAGCTTCCATTGGGATAGTGATAATCGATATAGAAAGAGGCTGATGACATTGAAGCAGGAATTGGAACGCTTAAATGATGAACAAGCCGTTGAAATTTTTAAGGCATTGTCGAACCAGACGAGGGTGGGCATTCTTCAAATGTTAAAAGATCCCGACAGTCATTTTTCACCGCAAGCCCATATTATTGCGGATGAAGGATTTGAAGGCGGGGTTTGCGTAGGGGATATCCGAAGCAAGGCGGGGATTTCGCAATCCACTACTTCACAGTATTTATCGATTCTGCTGCAAAGCAGACTTGTTGAAATAAAGCGAATCGGACAATGGACGTATTATCGCCGTAATGAGGAGACGATCAAAAAGTTCGAAAAATACATTGGTACAAAAATTTAAGAGAATTGAAGTAAGTTTATTACAGCATCGAGCATATAACAGGTTGTACCAAAAGGATAAAATGAGTAGGCGTCATCGATGGAACGGATATGAGAATGACCCCCATGCCTTTTTCTTCGATTCCGACCATGGTGACAGGGTTTAGCGATCAATCGATTGAATGGATCGCCCAGAATGGTGACTGCTCGATCCATCACCTGAGGATTATCCACAACAAACTCAATTGATTAACGACTATCGCGAGTTATCGGAAGTTCACACCACAGAAGTGTTTAAGCCTTTCACTCAGACATTATATATCGATTTATCGGAAAATACCGATGTATTTCCTATTCCGATTCCTTTAGGATTTCGTGTAGGACACAAACAGTTATTAGAAATTTTATATCAATTCCAATCCATAGGTGTCAATCACCTGGCATTTGTATTGTATTTTTCAAAGCGCCCTCCCGAGGAAGTCATACAGAGCTTGGAGAGTTTGTGCGGCCTTACTTTCCGACTCATGAAATTCCAGTATGAGATTAGTTTTTAATAAAATTAGATAAGGGAAGAAGATGAACTTATGTCTAAACATGCAATTAAAATAAACGAAATTCCATTCTCGGTGCTGGATCTTTCACCGATAACAGCCGGAAGTACTCCTGCTGATTCTTTCCGCCATACATTGGAACTCGCACAGCATGCTGAAAAACTTGGCTACAACCGTTTTTGGCTCGCTGAACACCACAATATGCCGTTTATCGCCAGTTCCGCCACTTCTGTGGTGATGTCCCATGTGGCAGCCGGTACATCACAAATCCGGATTGGTTCAGGAGGAATCATGCTGCCGAATCACGCTCCGCTCGTCATCGCTGAGCAGTTTGGCACTCTTGAATCCTTATATCCTGGGCGAATTGACCTTGGTCTGGGGCGGGCACCCGGTACAGATCAGGGGACCGCTCGTGCATTGAGACGCGACTTGAGAAGTACTGGAGATGACTTTCCTGAGCAATTAGCGGAACTCCGCGGTTACTTTGATCCATCCTTGGCCCAAGGAAACCCAATAAAAGCGATTCCAGGTGAAGGTTTGAATATTCCAATCTGGCTGCTGGGTTCAAGCGGCTTCAGTGCGCAGCTGGCCGGAGAACTGGGTTTGCCATTCGCGTTTGCCTCCCATTTCTCGCCACTTAACACTCTGGGTGCTCTACAGATCTATCGCAAGGCGTTTCAGCCTTCGAATGTTCTCGATAAGCCGTATGCGATGGTGGCATTGAATATCATTGCAGCAGAAACGGATAAAGAGGCAAAACACCTTTTCACAACCCTGCAGCAGCAATTTTTGAATCTGATGAGCGGCAACCTTACAAAGCTTCAACCACCGGTAGATAACATATCCGAAGTGGCCAGCGGCTACCAATTAAAGGCTCTCGAGCAGCAATTAGGCACATCGATTGTTGGCAGCCAGCAGACGGTAAAGGACAAGCTGCATACATTTTTGAAGGAGAGCCAGGCTGATGAAATCATGGCCATTGCCCAAGTTTACGACCACAAAGCTCGCCTGCATTCATACGAGCTTCTGGCAGAAATTATAAAAAATGAAAGGTAAAAAGGAGAACATCAGCAAGGAAACCTTCCTGATGATTGTTCTTAGGCATTGAATATGGAGCAAACCGTGAGATCAGGTTATGAGGTTGTTTACAAGATTCCTTAATTAAAAAGATAAGAGTCGTTAGAATAGGAGACAATGATATGAACTGCAAAATTAACCGAAATGCTGCTAAAGTGCTTAAACAACTGTTGGAAAGTGAAGATTCTGAAGGGAAAATGGTTCGTGTCTACGTTACATTGAACCATGGGGACCATGCCCATTATGATGTAAAACTTGATACGCCAACGGTCCATGATGAAATTGTGAAAACAGACAAAGGCATTGATGTTTTACTTGATAAAAGGGAACCGTTTTTAGATGGGGTTTGGATCAAGTATTTCTATGTGCCGCAAGCAGGATTTGACATCACGAATTCTTCCAAAATCCATCACCATCATTAAACGCGTGACTGAGCGATACTAATTGTTTTTATAATCCCATATATCTAGCAGTAACAAATACTAAGCACGGAGGCTTATCATTATGAGCAAAAAAATCGCTACACTAATAACAGACTTATTTGAAGATGTAGAATTCACAGAACCAGCACAAGCATTTAAAGATGCTGGGCATCAAGTGATCACAATCGACATACAGGCTGGAAAAGATATTACTGGTAAGAAAGGTGAAACAGTAAAAATAGATAAAGGAATTGGGGAAGTTAATCCTCAAGACTTTGATGCTTTACTAATCCCTGGCGGCTTCTCTCCTGACTTATTACGTGAAGATGACCGTTTTGGTGAATTCGCAAAAGTATTTATACAAGAAGGTAAACCTGTTTTTGCCATTTGCCATGGCCCACAAGTATTAATTGATACAGACCTATTAAAAGGGGTCGACATAACAGGTTTCAAATCAATAAGGAACGATCTCAAAAATGCAGGTGCTAACTACAAAGATGAAGAAGTTGTGGTAAGCAATAATATTGTAACAAGCCGTTTTCCGGATGATATTCCTGCCTTTAATCGTGAATCCTTAAAATTATTAGCTGAATAATATCGTTTTAGAAATAAAATGATCAATACAAAAAAGGTTTTAGGAAGGAAGGGCTTTACTATGTCATTAAATGGTAAACGAGTAGTTGTTTTAGGGGGTACTTCTGGTATTGGTTTAGCAACTGCTAAAGCGTTTCTAGATCATTCTGCTCAAGTGATCATTGCCAGCCGTTCTGTTTCCAAATTAAATGAAGCAAAACAAGTTCTTCGTGGCAGTGTAGAAGCAATTGAAATCGATTTTCGAAGCGAAGAAAAAGTAGCAGAATTTTTCAGTAAGGTTGGAAAATTTGACCACCTTGTGGTTACAGCAGGTGAAGGCGCAATGGGGCACTTTAGCGAACTGCCTGTGGCAAGTGCTAAAGAGGCGTTTGATAGTAAATTCTGGGGGCAATATATTACTGTCCGTTCAGCACTTCCATATTTAAGCAATGAGAGCTCAATCACCCTAACCTCTGGTGTATATGGCGTTCGTCCTCCTCAAGGCGCTACTACGTTAGCAGCAATCAATTCAGCCATTGAAGGATTGGTTCGAGGACTTTCCGTAGACCTAGCCCCTATTAGGGTAAACGTGGTTTCACCTGGAATTGTAGACACTCCAATCTATGCTGGAATGTCAGATGATCAGAGGCAAGCACTGTTCAACGGCCTTGCACAACAGCTCCCTGTTGGACGGATTGCAAAGCCGGAAGACATAGCTGAAACCTATGTATATCTTGCTAAAAATGGTTTTACTACTGGGACGGCTGTTCTTATTGATGGTGGTGCTCACTTAGTATAATGCCTAAATGGATGTTGAACCGAAGCTTACCACCCTACCAAGCAGCAGTTCTAACTAAAATGGAAATAAGGTAAGAATAGAGTGATTTACTAGTGGCAATACTGCAAAAGAGTATTGCCACCTTTTTTGTTCAATGAGTACATAAAAAGATACAAAAGGAAGTGTTGAATTTTTAATGAGTGTACAGGACGAAAATAAATTAACAAAAATAAGAAATTCCCTTGAAAGTTCTGTAGTTACATTGCCTGATGGAACTTCTCTACCAGGAATAGGACAAGGAACTTGGTACATGGGAGAAAAACCTCAAATGAGAGAAAGGGAAATCAAAGCTTTACAACTCGGAATAGAATTAGGCATGAAACTAATAGATACGGCGGAATTGTATGGTGATGGCGATTCTGAACGCTTAGTAGGTGAAGCAATTAAAGGACGTAGAGATGACGTCTTTTTAGTATCAAAGGTATATCCTCATCATGCAGGATTAGATATGATTGACAAAGCGTGTGAAAACAGTCTAAAAAGGCTGGGAACCGATCATCTTGATTTGTACCTTTTACACTGGCGAGGACGTGTGCCATTAGCAGAAACCATTGAAGGAATGGAAAAGCTACGCAAGGAAGGAAAAATAGAAAGGTGGGGAGTTTCCAATTTTGATACCGATGATATGAAAGAGTTATGGAACACCACTAACGGAAGAAATTGTATGACTAATCAAGTGTTATATCATCTTGGTTCAAGGGGTATAGATTATGATCTCTTACCATGGCAGAGAGATCATCACATGCCTATTATGGCATATAGCCCGCTAGCTCAAGGAGGTTTATTAAGAAGACAATTATTAACGGATCCAACCATTAAAGAGATTGCAGAAAAATATGCTGTACACCCCTTACAAATCGCTCTCGCTTGGACAATCCGTTCTAACGATTGTCTAGCTATTCCAAAAGCTGTTCAAGAAGAACATGTACTAGCAAATGCGAAAGCTACTATCATTGAATTAAGAAAAGAGGATTTAAATAGACTTGATGAGGTATTTCCACAGCCAACTAGAAAAATGCCTTTGGACATTATATAGAAATTTTAGAGGATAGACAAAGAGAAAGGGGATCGAACGTGTATGATATGTTTGGAATAGTTATTCCGATTGAGGCTAAAAGTGGAAACTTACCTAATCTATAAAAATATTTAGGAACAGTTTAATTTCCAATGAAACTGTCCCTGAAAACCATTTTTTTGTGAAATGGTCGGAAAGATATGAGTTTAAGAATGAAGGTAGACCCGTCAGCTAATTCCTGGATAAAAACCGATTAAACCTCACCTGATGTAATGTATAAATTATTCAACTATTTTTTATTACGAAAAGGTAGAAGCAGGGAATTCATCAATTTTCATACGAAGTAAACTATACGGTTTTTGTCGTAGGTCTTTTCCATAATGAAACCTTGCCTGCCGATGTAATTGGTTCACAATGACATACAAGTATTGATCCGGCCCAATTGAAAAAGTATCCGGCCATAAAATTCTCGGATCATGAGCGATTGTTTCCATTATGCCATTCGGCAATATCTTTCGAATACTGTTGTTTTCATAGTCTCCGGCATAAATGGTTCCTTTTGCCCCAGTGATCATTCCATCAGACGCACCTTTTTCTCCCCAGTACTCGACCCGATAAGGTAAATCAGTGTCCGGTATCGTTCGGTCTCTTAGAGCTTCTGTTGAGATTGAATACAAATGCCGGCTGGAAAGTGGACAATAAAATAAAACCTTTCCATCAGGAGAAATTGCTATACCATCAGACGCCAATCTAAATGGAGATGTTGAGCCATCTTTGTTTCGGTTCATCAAAATCTCTCCTTCTACTTTCGGTAAAAAATAACGGTCGGGTGAAGTTGAATTTGCTCCATTTAGCCGTCTGAACGCGTTTCCATTTTCTAGATCTACAACGATAATAGCTCCTGGTCCTTTGGAAGATGAATCCGTTATATAGGCATAACCCGCTTTTCCAACACGAAAATCAAAACGGACATCATTCAGATAAGTTGTTGGCAGGACAACATCTTCTGTAAAGGTATATACTTTTCTTATTGTATTAGTTTTTAAATCAACAGCGACTAATTTTGCCCCTCCTATAATTGGTACAGAAAAATTCGGTGCCGCTGTATCTAATACCCAAAGTGTTCCCCTTCCATCCGCAACTACACTTTGGACACTGATGAAAGACATTGTGATATTACCTTGACTACCCAAATTAGCTTCTAAACTGGGATAAGGCTGCAAAGTGTCTCCAATAATTTCCGCCACTGTGAATTTAACGTCGTCTCCCCATTTCGGAAAGCAAATGAAAATACGACCGGTTTCTGATACACTAACGCCTGTGGGCATAGCCCCATAAAATTCATAGACTAGCTCTAACTTACCGAAATATTTTTCCATAGGTAACATAGGTTTCATGATCTCCTCCTCAAAAATTTCGCACGGGGATATCACCTATATATGATTTAAATTTTTTTTAGTTCCTGGTTTTTAATTGGCTAAAAAATTGCACATCATCCAAACGGACGTATGTACGTCGTTATTGGCTAAAAGCGGATAGCAAAAATGGACTCAAAGCATTCCCGAATGATGGACGTGAGCCTTTTTATGACTTATCAAGATATTTCGTCATTTTATGTTTCACTTGAATAACCAAGAAGAGAAAAGGGATATAAACATATAAAGGAAGGTACTGAAAAAACTGTTTCCAGAGGGTCATTGGTCTTTTTTTATGTAGGTTGAGCAAGTTTTCGACTAGCCCCATATATTATGTGTCCAGGTATTTCTTGAGTGGATTATCATTAACCGTTACAATCCTTAATCGACAAATTCATTAAAGATATAGCTCCGGAGAGTTCGCAAAAAGAGCAGGAAGAAACTTAGACATTTAAAAAAATGCTTAAACTGGGAAAAGGTAAAACTTCTCCATTGCTCTGCTCTAATAAATGGATTGACGTGGGAATTATCGGAAAGAGAAAAAGAAGCTTCCCATTAGTCAACCAAACTGTTGAAAAGCTTCTTCTTACAATTCTTGTGATTGAATATTAATAAACTAACTACTTTTTTTGCTTTTTTTAAATAATTTCGGGTTGTGTTCTTTTAAGGATTGCCATTCTTTAGTTAACTCTGAAATTTCCTTAGCGATCGTATCAAGTTTCTGAGAAAAAGAAGAAATCTGCTTTGCTAAACTCTCATGCATCTTGATTAGAGAAGTAACTTTATCTTCTTGTTCTTCTACATCGATAGAAACTGGATTTTTTGGGTTTTTAAGACTTCCATTGGATTCTATGGAATTTAGTAGAGAGTCATTTTTAAGAAAAGTTGTTGCAAGGTTCATAAGAGAACCCATAGATTTTTCGTTTTTTAATAAATTGCCAGCCAGGTTCTTGAAAGCGTCATGGTCTACAGAACCCCCGCTCTTTTCGATACTCTTTTCATTGTTATTTTCATTCATAAAATTAACCACCTTTTTAGTCGATAATAAGCATGCAGAATTTCACTGTTTTAGTAAACGGACATAAGATATTAAAAGAAGCACTCTTGTTTAGATTAAAAAACCTAGAAGATGAATAACTAATCTTCTAGGTTTATTGCTATACAGGCTTTTCACAATTAACAGCCTTCACTAGCAATACTATCAGCGAGCTCTCTAATCATATCTCCAGTGGCTGTGTTGATTAATAGGTCTGCAAGTAGAGCTACAACAATTAAAAGAAGATACACTAAGAATCTTCCAAGTAGACAAAGTAGAGTACCAAGAGTATCCGTTTGTTGAACAGAAACATCCATTTGAATTTCCCTCCTTCTTTTATTTCGTTTTTATAAGAGGCCTCTTATATAGTAATCATATGTATTAAAAGAAAAATGATATAAGCGAACATAACATGGATATAAAAAAGGGGCTGTCCAAATTTTTAACTAGATTGAAACCTATAGATATATTTAATCGATCAATGCCTGTCTTACTTTTGCAAATACACTACTGAAGCAGTAGTGCATCCCTGAAGAAAATACTGAGGTATCCGCCATTTTAATCATTAATGCACAAGGGTTTGTATACAAGGTAAGTAAGAGTGGTTTACAAATATTTTGCTGACATTTCGTTTATTGGGGGACAGTGGCTTATCATATTTGGAAAAGGAAAGAATGCCTGGGGAGACCTGATAAATCTAGTGATTCAGATCTAGATTTACTTGTGAAAGCATTTACCATCACGAATCATTCCAATCCGTCGATTATAGCTTGACCAAACAAAAGACTACCTCCTGAAAAATAGGTGGTAGTCTTTTTAGTTATGAGCCAGGCTTCCATAATACCTTTAACAGTTCACCATCGAAAAGGTTTGTATCAATGTTACACGTGTCTGCGTCGATTCCATATTGCCAAGCAAGAGCCAGGGAGCCTTCCGGTGCTTCTGGATTGAATTCTGGTGCCTCGGCCTGAGTTGTGATTCCGACATTTGGTGAAGCGGTCCAGATGTAATTCTCTTCCAGTATGGCGTTATTACTCTGAACGGCTGCGTTATAGGATTGATATAAAGCTCTTTGCGGATCGAAGATTCCATAGATCCCTGATTCATAAGAGGACGCAGAAATCGTTTCAAACCATCCTCTGATAAATTCCGCATCTACCGGATAGGTTGGTTCAATATCGGCAAATAGGGCGACACCAGAGGGAATCCCGAGATCCTGGGCATACCCAATCGCTTCTCTTGCTTCATTAACTCCATTTTCATAGCCAGTGGCATCGTTAAAATTGTTAAAGATAGGGAGGATATAGTCTCCTTTTGAATGGATCAAAGAAACCTGCTGGGGTGTAAGCCCTCTGGAGATGTTCTCCCTTGTCTCAAGATAGCGTCCAAAAACGGTCGGGTCCCCAAAGTTTTCTCTTACACAGGCATAAAAGCTCTCCGTTGTTTCACTGGCGGAATCGATACCCCACATAACTTCGGGGGACGGTGACGGTGGATCTCCATCAGTCCCGCTTGCCTTATTTTCTACCGTATTACGTACATTGATATCAGCTTCGTCACCGAGCTCGTTTTGGGTGGAATTTGAAAACCTGTAATTTCCATCTCCTTCAACGGAGTTTGTAATATTGTTTTTTAGGTCCCCGGAGGTTTTATTAACATCATTTTCGATAGAACTACTGATTTCTCCGTTCCCATCTCCGTTGCCATTGTTCATTATATTGTTTTCCAAATTGGCAGTCCCGTTCGACACCTGATTAGAGATGACGGTATCCACTTTTCCAACACTGCCGTAGATGTTATTTTCAACCGTATTGGTGATGATTATAGTGGCTTTATTGTCCATGGAGTTGTTTTTACCAATGTTATAAAAGGAAATAAAGCCTGAGATCGCCATAATGAGAACAGCAAATAGAATGGTATATCCTGGTGTAACCCTCATATTCTCACCTATTCTTTCAGATTAAGAGTCATTTTCACTCCATAATATGAAGAAAGAGATGATTGGTGTGGGCCAGTAGAGAGTTTGTAGGCCTTATGGATGTTTAAGGAGTGAATGGAATAGGTAAAAAATAGTATAAAAGATCAATAATATACAAAGCTTCCTCCACCATTCATTGAAAATGAAAAAGAGGGTGATGAGATGAATTATACTACGATGGTACTAAGGGAATTAGTTGAAAGAATCATTGCCGGAGACGGACGGGCAAAAGCGGAATTTGAACGGAGATGGGAAATTCCCTGGGAACAGGTAGGGACGGTACCGATTTCGATAGAGAAGAAGGACATGAAGGACTGAATGGTTCTCTCCACCGCCTATGTGATAAAGTAGTGTGAGAACAGTTGAGAAAGAGGTTTTAACGATGACAATGAAGCAGTACTATCAAGATGCTTATACTAAAACATTTCAAACATCGATTCAAGATCAGCGACAGGATGAACACGGAGGCTGGTACGTCGTGCTCGAAGAAACGTCATTCTACCCGACAGGCGGAGGTCAGCCCCATGATACTGGAACGTTAAATCACCACCGGGTCATCAATGTGGAAGAAGTGAACGGAGAAATCCGTCATTACATAGAAGAACCATTTGAGGATATCTCAGGGGAGATAGAAGGACAGATCGATTGGGACAGACGCTTTGATCATATGCAACAGCACGCAGGGCAGCATATTTTATCTGCCGCTTTTGTGGAAGCCTTCCAATATGAGACGATCAGTTTTCACTTAGGGAAGGAGATTTTAACCATCGATTTGGACGTCATGGATATAACTGAATCGGAGGCTCTGGAAGCAGAGGCATTAGCGAACCTTGTCATTCAAGAGAGCAGACTGATTGAAACAAGATGGATAACAGAAGCGGAATTGTCCCACTATCCATTAAGAAAGCAGCCGACCGTCACTGACGATATCCGATTAGTGATCATCCCGGATTTTGATTACAACGGATGCGGAGGTACCCATCCCCGTTCTACCAGTGAAGTAGGAGCGATTAAGATACTCGATTGGGAAAAGCATAAAGGACATATTCGATTGCAATTTGTGTGTGGGAATCGGGTGCTTGAGCAGTTGCACCGAAAACATGGTCTCTTAAGAGAATTGACGGGGGTATTGCAGGCTCCTGAAGAAAATATGAGACCGGTCGTCGATCGGTTAATGGCAAAACAAAAAGACCAGGAAAAGGCACTGAAGGGACTGAAGGAAGTTCTTTTGACGTATGAAGCGGAGAGTTTACTTGGCGAAGGAATTCTGCAAGAAGGACATACATTGATTAAGAAAGCGTACGCAGAGCGTCCCATCCAAGAGCTACAGAAAATCGTTCAACACCTCGTCTCTAAGAGAGAAGATATGCTTGTGTTATTGGTTGTGCAAAATGATTCAAAACTTCAGCTCGTAGCGGCGAAGGGGTCTACTCCAAGTGTTAACTTAAGGGAGCTTGGTCAAAAAGTCTTTCCTATGATTAACGGGAAAGGCGGAGGAAAGGAGTCGTTTGTGCAAGGTGGGGGAGAGGCTCTTATGAGTAAGGAAGAGCTTCTTGAAACACTGGTACAACAAATATAGAAAAGGCTAAATATCCACCCTGTATGGCCGGGTGGATATAATCTTTTTTGTTATTGAATGCAATTTAAACAAACGTTTGTTTAATGCGGAAACTGTTTAAGATCCCTTAAAAAGAATGGAGATCTCCTTCCCGCGCCAACCCTAAACATTCGATATCCCACCCAAAATTGGTTAAAATAGAAAAGACACACACTGTTCGACAAATGGCTACAGCTTAAAGGAGAGAAATACATGACGAACTATGCGGATGATAGTTTAGCTTTACATACAGATTTGTATCAGATTAATATGACGAAGGCGTATTGGGATGATGATTTCCATAATCGAAAGGCTGTTTTTGAAGTGTTCTTTCGAAAGCTGCCTTTTGGGAATGGATATGCGGTGTTTGCCGGGCTTGAACGGATCATTGAATATGTGAAAAAGTTTCATTTCTCTGAAAGTGATATTGAGTATTTAAGGGAATTGGGTTATGAAGAGGAGTTCCTTCAGTACTTAGCGGACCTTCGATTTACGGGGACGATCCGTTCGATGCAGGAAGGGGAGATCGCGTTCGGGAATGTTCCTCTTATCCGTGTCGAGGCTCCTTTGGCCCAGGCTCAGATACTGGAGACAGCGATCTTAAATATCGTGAACTATCAAACCCTGATTGCGACGAAGGCGAACCGGATCAAGCAAGTGGTCCAGGATGAAGTCGTGATGGAGTTTGGGACGAGACGGGCCCATGAACTGGATGCTGCCATTTGGGGGACGCGTGCGGCTTATATTGGCGGCTTTGATGCGACAAGTAATGTTCGGGCGGGTAAGTTATTTGGGATACCGGTATCAGGAACCCATGCCCATTCAATGGTTCAGGCATATCAGGATGACTATCAGGCCTTCCATAAATACGCTGAGAGCCATAAGGACTGTGTGTTTTTAGTGGATACTTACGATACATTGAAATCCGGTGTACCTACGGCCATCAGAGTAGCAAAAGAGCTTGGCGACCGGATTCATTTCAAGGGTATTCGTCTGGACAGCGGTGATATGGCTTACTTATCCAAGAAAGCCCGTAAAATGCTTGATGAAGCAGGTTTTACCGAAACAAAGATCATTGCGTCAAATGACCTGGATGAATATACGATACTGAATTTAAAAGCCCAAGGGGCCCGGATTGATGTGTGGGGTGTGGGGACGAAGCTGATCACCGCCTATGATCAACCAGCTTTAGGTGCTGTATATAAACTCGCTTCCATTGAAAACGAGTCGGGGGAAATGGAAGATACCATTAAAATATCGAGTAATGCCGAGAAGGTTTCAACTCCTGGACTCAAAAAGGTTTATCGTATCATCAATACGGTTAATCATAAATCAGAAGGGGAATATATTGCCCTGGAGCATGAAAATCCTCAAAATGAAAGCCGACTGAAAATGTTTCATCCTGTGCACACCTATATCAGTAAATTCATCACCAATTTCGAAGCGAGAGAGCTTCACGAGGATATTTTTAAAGATGGGGAGCTGGTTTATGAATCTCCGTCACTTGAATCAATGAGATCCTTTGTGAATGAAAACCTCGACCTGTTGTGGGACGAGTATAAACGTTCCATGAACCCAGAGGGATATCCCGTGGATTTAAGTGAAGAATGCTGGACAAACAAAATGAATCTGATTCAAAAGGTTAAGGAAGAGGTAAAAGAGAAATTCAACAAAACGATGTAAACCCGATAAAAAAGATGGGGAAAATAATCAGATCAAAAGGCTTTCGTAAAGATTGTTGCTTTTAACATAAGGGTCTGCTTGAGCTCTGCCAATCGGTATGTGCTGGATGGTAAGGTGAACTGCTCCGCTTTCAGGGGACGTTCGGGCGAGCCTACTCAGCTTAGCCGAACGGGGTCTCGGCACGCCCGAACTTCCGCAAGAGTCTACGCAGTTACCCACACCATCTTTAAAAGATTTTTTGTGGCAGAGCTTAAGGTGTCTGAGAAAAACAATGTAACTAAAAATAGAATGCTTCTTCTTTAAAAGGAGAATAATCTTTCCTCACCTTATATGAGGTTGTTTGCTAAAAATTCTTGTTTTTCTCTCTTTCTAATTAGGATTTATGCTCAGAAAGTTGATTCTCGCTGCAGGATGATCGACTCCTGCGGGAATAGCTGGACAGTACTAAAAGCGGAGGGGCTTTGCCCAGGGGCGACAAGCATAAGACGAGTCTGCCGGAAAGGCGCTCTTTGCCTTTTTGGCAGACTTGGCTTATGACCTCGAGCCCCTAAGCCCCGTAGCTGGACAGGTGAGACCCCGGAGGCGCAGCCGAGGAGGCTCACCGCCAGCCCCGCGGAAAGCGAGCATCCTGGAGCGGAAATCAACTACTACATTCTTCCTTAAGATAACCACAAACTTTGCGAAAAGTGGCAATCAAAATAAATGATAAAACCTAAATGGAGTGTGAAAAACATGGATTCTCTTCAAAAGCAAATTGTAGAAGAAATGATGGTAACCCCGGAAATCGATCCGCAAAAAGAAATACGTCGCAGTGTTGATTTTATGAAATCGTATTTGAAAAAGCATTCATTTTTGAAAAGCCTGGTCCTTGGCATTTCAGGTGGCCAGGATTCTACTTTATTAGGAAAACTTGCACAGATGGCGATTAACGAGATGAACGAGGAATCAGGGTCATCGGATTATGCCTTTTACGCAGTGAGACTTCCATACGGTGAGCAGGGAGATGCCGAGGACGCCATTGATGCGGTCGAGTTCATCAGTCCATCCGTTTCTTTGACGGTTAATATCCAGCCGGCGGTTGATGCCAGTGTTGAAACATTAAGTAAAAATGGGATTCATCTTTCCGACTTTGTAAAAGGCAACGAAAAAGCTCGGGAGCGGATGAAGGTTCAATTCGCCATTGCTGCCATGAAGGATGGTGTTGTCCTGGGTACCGATCATTCTGCTGAAGCGGTTACCGGCTTCTATACGAAGTATGGTGATGGAGCGGCAGACCTGGTTCCACTTTTCCGACTTAATAAACGACAAGGGAAGATGCTCTTAATGGAGCTGGGTTGTCCGGAACACTTGTACAACAAGAAACCAACGGCAGACCTTGAGGAAGACCGTCCGCAACTTCCGGATGAAGAGGCGCTGGGGGTCACATACGATCAGCTGGATGATTACTTGGAAGGTAAAGAAGTACCTCTTGAAGCGAAGAAAGCCATTGAAGGTCATTATTTGAAAACGCAGCATAAACGTCATCTGCCTGTTACGGTGTTTGATGATTTTTGGAAATAATCAGTGAAAAAGCCGATTCTCACATTGTTGAGGATTGGCTCTTTTTTTATGATTTTCAAGGTGACCGTTATCTACAACACCTTATATCCTACCAATTTCCTAAAAATTCTGTATGAATGTGCCATTTTTTAGAGGAATTTCGACTTTTAAAACGAAAGTAATAATAGTTAAAGATGATTTCAGGAGGGGTAAGATGTCATTTGAAATGGTGAATCCGAAGTTGCAAAGTATCATTGATAATATAGAAAAAGTCATGATTGGAAAGAGGAAGGTAGCGGAGCTGAGCGTAGTGTCCCTGTTAGCTGGTGGACATGTGCTGCTTGAGGATGTTCCGGGCGTTGGGAAAACGATGATGGTCCGGGCACTTGCTAAGTCGGTGGGGGCGAGCTTTAAGCGAATTCAGTTTACACCGGATTTATTGCCCTCTGATGTAATTGGTGTCTCGATATATAACCCGAAGGAAATGGAATTTACGTTCAGGCCCGGTCCGATCATGGGGAACATTATCTTAGCGGATGAAATTAATCGAACGTCTCCGAAGACACAATCTGCTTTACTCGAAGGAATGGAAGAGAGCAGCGTAACGATAGACGGGATGACCAGAAAGCTTGATAAGCCTTTCTTCGTTATGGCGACCCAAAATCCGATTGAGTATGAAGGGACGTATCCTCTGCCTGAGGCGCAGCTTGACCGCTTCTTATTAAAGATGAAAATGGGATATCCTGAACCGGAAGAAGAGATGGAGGTTCTGCATCGTGCCCAGAAAAACCCGCCGATCGATGAGTTGGAGCCTGTGATGACCCTTGAGGAATTGAGGTATATTCAAGGAGAAGTGAAGGATGTATTGGTCGATGACACCATCAAGAAATACATTGTCGAAATCGCGAATCGAACTCGGATTCACGCCAATGTTTATTTAGGAGCGAGTCCACGTGGTTCGATTGCGTTAATGAAGGCATGTCAGGCTTATGCATTTTTAAGAGGGAGGGATTATGTGGTCCCAGACGATGTTCAATACTTGGCTCCGTTTGTTTTCTCTCACCGAATCATTATGAAGTCAGAAGCGAGATATGAAGGCATCACCCCGGAAGAAGTAGTGGAGAGAGTGATGGCGCGTATCCCGGTTCCCGTACAAAGGCTTGTGAGATAGGATGAAGACGAAATTTCAATTTATTAAACCACTTGGGAAGTTCATACTGCTGCTCATCCTGGTAGGGATCTCGTTTTCGTATGCGATGTTCCAGGGGGGATTTGTCAGCTGGTTTTTGTTTTATAGCTTTCTACCGTTTGCTCTCTATGCTGTTCTCGTATTCTTATATCCTCTTTCGGAGTTTTATGTAGAGAGGGGGTTCGAATCGAATGAGTACAAAGCCGGGGATGAGTTGAAGGTTACGATCACCCTTTCCCGTAAAATACCCTTTCCCTTATTTTACATGGTGTTAGAGGATGTGGTAACGGATTCCGTGTTTCATCATTCCGGTTTTCAAAAGGCGAAAGCGATGATTCACCCTGGATTCAGGAAACGAATCAAGCTTACGTATTACATAGAAAAGCTGCCTCGTGGAGAGCATATTTTCTCCGCTGCACGGCTCCGTACAGGTGATTTCTTTGGCGTATTTGAAAAGGAAGCAACGGTGGAGTGTACCAATAAGCTCTTGGTCTATCCGTCGTTTGTGGATGTACCTTACCGTCCTTTAGAAAATCGCTATGATCAAGGGATGACCGCTTCAAATGTGAAGATTCAAAAAGACACCACCATGGCAACGGGTATACGTGACTATCAACCAGGGGACCGCTTCTCATGGATTCATTGGAAAACCTTTGCCAGAACAAATGAACTGATGACGAAAGAGTTTGAGGAGCGTCAATCCCATGATGTTCTGATTGTATTGGACCGGGAGGCGTCGTCTGCTTTTGAAGAAATGGTGACGTTCACGGCTTCTATGATTCGCTCCATTTTGAAAAAAGGGGCTCAAGTCGGCCTTGTCTCAATCGGGGAAGATCATGTCTCATTTCCGATTCGCGGTGGGGAAGAACACCAAAGCCAGCTTTATTATCATTTAGCGAAAGTCAGGCAGGACAGCCCTTACGCTTTAGGAAAAATCCTTCAAGGAGAGGGCTTGAATTACTCTCAATCTGCCGCAGTGCTGTTTGTAACTTCATCTGTTTCGAAGAAGATGATTATGAGTGCGAATGAATATGCGAAGCGGAATAGTTCGGTTGTCATCTTTTTAGTGAAGCGAAAAGGGGACGTTTATACGGCTGAGGAGAAATCATTGAAAGCCTATGCTTCCTCCCGTGGTATTCGAATGAAGGTATGCTTTGAAGGGGACTTCTCTTCAGCCTTTATGGAGGTGAAACGGGCATGAGTATTGAAACACCGAAACACCGGGTTTTTACGGTTATGATTTATCTGTTTGGATTCCTGCTTCTATGGGAGTGGTTGAAGCCCCTTCAGGTTGTGACGGATACAGGGAGTTTGACGTACTTCATCGTATTTATTGCTCTATCCCTCGTCCTGTCGTATTTAAGAATTCATTATTTCATAACGGCACCGGTTAAAATCCTTTTTATTTTGTTTAGCCTTCATGGGTTGTACTATCATACAGGATCTTTCTTTTCTCTTACGTGGCTGAAAGAGTTTGGGAATGATTTGTGGCTGAATATCGGATTGACGCTTGGGCGCGAGTGGCCAAGCCTTTCATTTGAGTACAGGAGCTTATTATTCTTTATTTTGCTATGGCTGATGACGTACTTGATTTATTACTGGTTAGCTGTACGAAAAACGATTCTTCTCTTTTATGTGATGACTGTAACATATGTTTGCCTTATTGATACCTTCACCATATATGAAGGGGATAAAGCGATTATCCGAGTGGTCATTTTCGGCTTTCTCTTAATGGGACTGTTGGCACTTGAACGACTGGTTCAGAAGGAGAATCTGCTTGGAGCCAAGATGAGCCGTCACCGCTGGATTGTGCCCCTTACCGTTATGCTTGGGTTGAGCTTGATTGTCGCTTTTGCAGCTCCTAAAGCGGATCCCATCTGGCCGGACCCCGTTCCATATATTCAATCCTTTGCTGAGGGAGCCGGGGGCAGCGGAGTGAACAAAATAGGTTATGATGAAGATGATTCAGAGCTTGGGGGTCCCTTTGTCGGTGATCCTACTGTCATTTTCAATGCTGAAGTCACGAGAGAACACTACTGGAGAATTGAAACGAAGGATTTATATACAGGCAAGGGCTGGGAGCAATCCATTCCTGATGGCCAGCAGGCTGCCGCCCCTTTTGAATCAGAGGAAATGGTTCCCTTTACAACCAACGAACCGGATGGAGAACGGGAATTGGAAACAGAGAGGGTAATGGTGGAACGAACCTATTCTCATGTTGTCTATCCTTATGGGATAGAAAGAATAATCGGAAATGAAGAAGGTTATTTCTCCTTTGATCCCGTTAACGAAAAGGTTACAAGTTATGAAGGGGAAGACGAAACCATTAAATTAGAGGATTATGAACTTTCCTACCGTTCACCTTCTTATTCTCAAAAGAAGATGAAAGCAGCTAATGAAGGTCAGGAAATCATGCAGAATCCTGAATTTGTGGACCGCTATACACAACTTCCGGAAACGACTCCCCAGCGTGTGAAGGACTTGGCTTTTGAGATTACATCGGGAGAAGATAATTGGTACGACAAAGTCAGGGCGATCGAGAATTATTTTTCGAAAGAAGCTTATGTGTATGACCAATTTGACGTTCCGGTTCCTGAGGAAGGACAGGATTACGTTGATCAGTTCTTATTTGAAACCCAGAGAGGATACTGTGATAACTTCTCTACTTCCATGGTTGTGTTAGTCCGGGCTCTTGGCATTCCGGCAAGATGGGCAAAGGGATATACAGAAGGGGAATACAGTAGACAAGTGGATACGACGTATAAGCTGTATGAAGTGTCCAATAATAATGCTCACTCCTGGGTGGAGGTATTCTTCCCTGAGGTAGGTTGGGTTCCGTTTGAGCCTACTGTTGGATTCAGTAATAACGTATCATATCAGTATGACCTGGATGTACCTGAGGCGGATAACAGCGAAGTCCCTGTTCCGGAGAAAGAGGAAACACCGAAACAGCCGATTCAACCTGAAGAGGATGATTCTCGAGCGGCTGGAAGCGGTTTTTCTCTGTCGAAGCTTTGGGATGACATGCAAACATTCTTTGTGGAAAACTGGGGCAAGCTTGTCATGGGATTCATACTCCTGCTTATCATAGCAATCGCATTGTACGTTGTAAGAAGACGCTGGATGCCGTATGTCCTGATTTTCTATTATCGCAGAAAATCATCGGATGGCGCATTTTCCGAAGCCTATCTTTCTTTAATCAAACAGCTTGAAAGATACGGACTGAAAATGGATGACGGACAAACATTAAGAGGCTATTCGAGATATATCGACTCATTCTTCGGTACCCATGAAATGACGAGCCTGACCAATAATTATGAACGTATTTTATATGGTCAGAGGCAAGCGGAAGAAGATTGGCCGAAGATGAGAGAATTATGGGAAAATTTAATTAAAAGGACAACTGGTTGACCCTTTTGAAAACAAGGTATAAAATGATGTCAAATTCATAATAGCGTTCGTTAGCATCCTTCGTATATCCTCGATAATACGGTTCGAAAGTATCTACCCGGTCACCTTAAATGACTGGACTATGAAGGCAGTGTTCTAATTTGACATACGTGTATGCAAAAAAACTAGAATTCTGCCTTTTTTTAAGGCGGAGTCTGGTTTTTTTTATTTTTTTAGGAATGCTAACAACATCAGGTACTATAAGGGTGGATGAAGACTTTAGCCCATCCTTGCCCAAGAAAAAACTAATGAGGTGAACTGAATGCTTGGTAAAGAAGAATTGCACAATCAAGAAATGATCGTCGTTTTAGACTTTGGAAGTCAATACAATCAATTAATCACACGAAGAATTCGTGAATTTGGTGTTTACAGTGAGCTCCACCCGCATACAGTTACCCTGGAAGAGATTAAGGAAATGAACCCGACAGGTATCATTTTCTCCGGCGGTCCGAACAGTGTCTATGGTGAAGACGCGTTCCGTTGTGATGAGCGCATCTTTGATTTGGACATCCCGATTCTTGGTATTTGCTATGGGATGCAGCTAATGACGATGCACTTTGGCGGTAAGGTAGAACGCGCGAAGCACCGTGAATACGGGAAAGCGGCTATCAATATTGAAAAGCAGTCCAAGCTATTTTCTAACCTTCCCGAGGAGCAAGTCGTATGGATGAGTCATGGAGATCTTGTTGTAGAAGCTCCTGAAGGCTTTGATGTGAATGCAACAAACCCTTCTTGTCCGATTGCTTCCATGAGTAACGAAGAAAAAGGCTTGTATGCTGTTCAGTTCCATCCTGAGGTTCGTCACTCAGTGCACGGAAATGAAATGCTGAAAAACTTCGTATTCGAAGTGTGCGGCTGTGCAGGCGACTGGTCCATGGAGAATTTCATCGAAATTGAAATGGAGAAGATCCGTCAAACAGTTGGAGATAAAAAAGTCCTTTGCGCATTAAGCGGAGGAGTGGATTCTTCTGTTGTTGCCGTTTTAATCCATAAAGCGATCGGCGATCAATTAACATGTATCTTCGTCGACCACGGTCTTCTTCGTAAAGGTGAAGCGGACAGCGTAATGAAGACATTCGCTGATGGCTTTAACATGAATGTGATTAAAGTAGATGCTCAAGATCGTTTCTTAAATAAACTTAAAGGTATTTCCGACCCTGAGCAAAAACGTAAAATCATCGGGAATGAATTTATTTACGTGTTTGATGATGAAGCAACTAAGTTAAAGGGTATCGAGTATCTTGCTCAAGGTACCTTATATACAGACATCATTGAAAGTGGAACAGCCACTGCCCAGACAATCAAATCTCACCACAATGTTGGTGGACTGCCTGAAGACATGCAGTTCACACTTATTGAGCCATTGAACACGTTATTCAAAGATGAAGTGCGCGCATTGGGATCTGAACTGGGTATTCCAGATGAAATCGTATGGCGTCAACCATTCCCTGGTCCTGGTCTGGGCATTCGTGTACTTGGTGAAATTTCTGAGCAGAAGCTTGAAATCGTTCGTGAGTCTGATTACATCCTCCGTGATGAAATCAAGAAAGCGGGACTTGATCGAGACATCTGGCAATACTTCACTGTGCTCCCTGACATCAGAAGCGTCGGAGTAATGGGAGATGCCAGAACATATGACTACACGATTGGAATCCGTGCTGTAACATCCATTGATGGTATGACCTCAGATTGGGCTCGTATCCCTTGGGATGTACTGGAGAAAATCTCGACGCGTATCGTAAACGAGGTCGATCATATCAACCGCGTCGTGTATGATGTGACGAGTAAGCCACCTGCAACGATTGAGTGGGAATAGAAATGAAAACGTAATGACAGGCACCATCCGTAAAGTGTCGAATCTTCTATGGGTAACATTTAAGATTCGACAGAAATCGGAAGGTGCCTGTCATTTTGTGTATAAAACGAACATTCAAATAAAAAATATATATAATGTTCGTATTTGTGTTGACGGTCATGGATCTGGTTGGTACAATAGTACTGTAATTATAACAAAACATTATAAAAGTATTACGTCGTATAATTTCGGGAATAGGGCCCGAGCGTTTCTACCAAGCTACCGTAAATGGCTTGACTACGAGGTGATTGAGAATAGGACCGGGGAACATTTTTTATCTCCATTTACCTATTCATCATGATCTTAACAGTCAAAGCCTTGAACTCTGGTAGTTCGAGGCTTTTTTTATTGAAATGTCAGATTCTACGACGACTCTATAGGAGGAGTGCAAGAATGAAAAATTTCTTTCAGTTCGATCAGTTGGGAACCACTTACAGAAGGGAAATCATCGGGGGATTAACAACGTTCCTTTCAATGGCTTATATTTTAATTGTTAATCCACTTACGTTAACCCTTCAGTCTGTACCGGATCTGCCGGATAGCATGAGAATGGATTATGGAGCAGTATTTGTCGCTACGGCATTGGCTGCTGCCATCGGCTCGTTGATCATGGGCTTGATTGCAAAATATCCCATTGCTTTAGCTCCAGGTATGGGATTGAACGCATTCTTCGCATACACGGTGGTGTTAACGATGGGTGTACCATGGCAATCAGCTTTAACAGGAGTATTGATTTCAGGTTTGATTTTTATCGTACTCACATTATCAGGTATCAGGGAAAAAATTATTAACTCAATCCCGGCAGAATTGAAATATGCCGTGGGAGCGGGTATCGGACTTTTCATTACCTTTATCGGGTTTCAAAATGCAGGAATTATTGTGAATAACGATGCAGTATTAGTGGGTCTTGGCGATTTAACGAATGGTTCGACTCTTCTTGCGATCTTTGGAATTATCATTACCGTTATTCTTATGACAAGAGGCGTTAAAGGCGGTATATTCATCGGGATGGTTGTTACGGCAATCGTCGGAATGATCGTTGGGTTAATCGACACGCCGGAAAAAGTAGTAGACGCCGCACCAAGTCTTGCTCCTACGTTTGGAGCAGCACTAGATCCTTTATTCAATGATGCAGGCAGTATTTTCACCATACAAATGCTTGTTGTAATTCTAACATTCTTATTCGTTGATTTCTTTGATACGGCGGGCACCCTTGTAGCGGTAGCCAATCAGGCAGGATTAATGAAGGAAAATAAATTACCACGCGCTGGTAAAGCTTTATTTGCCGATTCTTGTGCAACAGTAGTGGGAGCGATCCTGGGTACTTCAACGACAACGTCTTATATCGAATCTTCTGCCGGGGTAGCAGCAGGAGCGAGAACAGGATTTGCTTCAGTGGTAACAGCGGTACTATTCTTACTCTCTATTTTCTTCTTCCCGCTCCTTGCCGTCATTACATCGGCAGTGACAGCTCCAGCACTTATCATTGTAGGGGTGTTGATGGTTTCGTCACTGGGTGAAATTGATTGGAAGAAGTTTGAGGTAGCTGTGCCAGCATTCTTAACGATTGTGGCCATGCCATTAACGTACAGCATCGCGACAGGTATCGCCATCGGTTTTATCTTTTACCCTATTACGATGATTATGAAAGGTCGCGTAAAGGAAATCCATCCGATCATGTATTTCTTGTTTGTTATCTTCGTTATGTATTTTATATTCTTAGTTTAAAATAAAAAATTCTTTAAGCTGGTCTCTCGCAGATCAGCTTTTTCTTATTCGCTCTTTTCTCAAAGCTTGTTGCTTTTAACATAAGTTCTGCAAGGCTCTGTCAATTAGCGTGTGCTAGATGGTGAGGGGAACTGCTCCGCTTTCCGCGGACGTTCGGCCGAGCCTCCTCAGCTACGCTTCCGGGGTCTCGGCACGCCCGTACTTCCGCAGGAGTCTGCGCAGTTCCCCTCACCATCTTTAACAGAATCTATGTGACAGAGCTTCAAGGTGTACCATAAAACAAAATAACTAGTATAAATAATTCTTCTTCCTTAAGATAAACAATCTCTTTTTAACTTAAATGAGATTGTTTGCTAGAAAGCTTCTTATAATTGTTTTCGATTAAGGATTCATGCTCAGAAAGTTGATTGGAGCGGAAAACAACTAGTACTTTCTCTTCTACAATAGCAAAAAATTTACGAAAAGAGCCTTCTTATTTAATAAAGGAAAAGTGTGAAACATAAATAGAGGAGTCGGAGGGAGATTTAGAGAAGATATACGTATAGAGTAAGTATGAATTGAAAAAAGTGAGGGTTTTCGTTAAAATCATGAAATCGGATAGTGTCGAAAATGGTCGAAATTATGGGGAGAATGACGATGTCTACTTTAAATGTGAAAAAAGCGTTAAATAACAATGTATTGATTGCAGATCACGAGAACTACGGTGAAGTCGTGCTGATCGGAAAAGGAATAGGGTTCAACCGCAAAAAAGGGGACCCCATCCAGAATGATATTGCAGAAAAGATGTTTGTGTTAAAAGGAGAGAAAGAACAGGAGCAGTACAAAAACCTCCTTCCTTTCTTAAATGATGATATGTCAAACGTCATTATTTCTGCCATCGAGTTAATCAGAAAAAGAACCAACTCTTTTCTTAATGAGCATATTCACATCGCCCTGACCGACCATATCCTGTTTGCGATTAACCGATTGATGAGAGGGATGGAAATCCGTAATCCGTTTCTGGTAGAAACGAGGACACTCTATCCATTCGAATACGAAATAGCCAGAGAAGTGGTAAGTATGATCAATGAAATGACAGATGTTCATTTGCCGGAAGGGGAAGTAGGGTTTATTGCCCTCCATATCCATAGTGCCATGATGAACAAGGATCTGTCTGAAGTGAATCAACACTCCCAGTTGATTGGACGCCTGACCGGGATGATCGAACAGCAGCTGGATGTGAAAATTAACAAGGAAAGCGTCGATTATATGAGGCTTGTACGCCATATTCGATATACAATAGAACGTGTACTCCGGGAAGAAAGAGTGGAAGAACCAGAAAAAATCGCAAAACTGTTGAAAGAGGAATACCCTCTCTGCTATAATTTATCTTGGAAGCTGATCAAGATGATGCAGCAAACATTACAAAAACCCGTCTACGATGCAGAGGCTGTTTACTTAACCATGCATTTGCAGCGTATTCAGAGTAAAGTTAAATAAAGCACTTATCTTTCTTACGTGTTACTGATACGATCAGGCATGAGTGAAGAAGATGATTGAAACGTATATTTTGGGGAAGTCTATCCTTATACGTTCATTATCCTCTTTTCTCATGCCTTTTTTGTTTGCAATCATCATCTAATTAGTTGAAAAAAAGAACGAAATAAAAGGAGGAAACTTCATGTTTAAAAAGGCTTTTGGCGTTTTACAAAAAGTCGGTAAAGCTCTTATGCTGCCTGTAGCGATCTTGCCAGCAGCGGGACTATTGCTTGCATTCGGTAATGCACTGCAAAATCCGACGTTATTAGAAATTGCTCCATTCCTTTCAAACGGCGGCGTTGAAATGGTCGCAAGTGTCATGGAACAAGCAGGTGGAATTATCTTCGGAAACTTAGCACTCTTATTCGCAGTGGGTGTAGCCATCGGTTTAGCTGGTGGGGAAGGGGTCGCTGGTTTAGCGGCTATCGTTGGTTTCTTGATTATGAACGTAACAATGGGAACAGTTGAAGGACTGGGAATCGGAGATGTAACAGGTGATGGTGTAGATCCTGCATACGCACTTGTTCTAGGAATTCCTACATTACAAACCGGGGTATTCGGTGGTATTATCGTCGGGATACTCGCGGCGGCAATGTACAATCGTTTCTTCCAAATCGAACTCCCTTCATATCTGGGATTCTTCGCGGGTAAACGATTTGTTCCAATCGCAACGGCAGCGTCTGCTGTTGTACTAGGACTATTAATGTTATTAATCTGGCCTCCGATTCAAAATGGCCTTAATGCATTCTCTAACTTTATGCTTGGTGAAAACAGAGCATTTGCTGCATTCATATTCGGTGTAATCGAACGTGCTCTTATACCATTTGGACTTCACCATATTTTCTATTCACCCTTCTGGTTCGAATTCGGTTCGTATACTTCAGAAGCAGGGAATATCGTTCGTGGAGATCAGGCGATCTTCATGAAGCAGATTCAAGATGGTGTTCAGGATCTGACTGCAGGTACCTTCATGACTGGTAAATTCCCATTCATGATGTTTGGTCTTCCGGCAGCGGCATTAGCGATCTACCATGAAGCAAAACCTGAAAGAAAAGCAGTTGTAGCAGGTATCATGGGATCTGCAGCTTTAACATCTTTCTTAACAGGTATCACAGAACCAATCGAATTCTCATTCTTATTCGTAGCACCGGTACTATTTGGTATCCATACAATCTTTGCAGGTTTATCTTTCTTAACCATGCATCTATTAGATGTTAAAATCGGTATGACATTCTCAGGTGGATTAATTGACTACATCCTATTCGGATTGATCAACCCACAAACAAACGCATGGATCGTTATTCCGGTAGGGGCAGTATTTGCTGTCATTTACTACTTCGGATTCCGTTTCGCTATCCGTAAGTTCAATCTCATGACTCCTGGTCGTGAAGATGTGGACGAAGATGACGATGGATCACCGGCGAGTTCAGCTGGAGACCTTCCGTACAACATCCTGGAAGCAATGGGTGGACAAGAAAACATCGCTCACTTAGACGCATGTATCACTCGTCTCCGTGTTTCTGTAAATGATGTGAAAAATGTTGATAAGAATCGCCTGAAAAAATTAGGTGCTTCAGGTGTACTTGAAGTTGGAGATAATATTCAAGCAATCTTCGGACCTAAATCCGACACAATCAAATCGCAAATGCAAGACATCATCCGTGGAAAAGCTCCACGCAGAGTAGAAACAAGCGCAAATGAAGAAGTTGAGCAACAAATTGAAGAAGTGAACCCAGAAGCACTTCAAACAACAGAAGAACAAAAGAACGAAAAGTTCGTAGCTCCAATTACAGGAGAAATCAAAGACATCACGGAAGTTCCCGACCAAGTATTCTCAGGGAAAATGATGGGTGATGGTTTCGCGATCGTACCGACAGAAGGAACAATCGTTTCTCCTATCACGGGTAAAGTCGTGAACGTATTCCCGACGAAGCATGCCATCGGACTAGAGTCCAAAGCAGGCCGTGAAGTTCTGATCCACGTAGGAATCGATACGGTTAAATTAGAAGGTAAAGGATTTGAAGCGCTAGTAAAAGAAGGAGACCAAGTAGAAGCAGGTCAACCATTACTAGAAGTAGATCTTGACTACATCAAAGAAAACGCGCCTTCAATCATGACACCGATTGTATTCACGAACCTTAAAGAAGGTCAGCAAGTAACGATCGAGAAGTCAGGTAAGGTAAACCGTAACGACGAAAACATCATCAAGATCGATTAATGAATAATCAAAAACCATTTCCATCCTCTTACTATGAGGGTGGAAATGGTTTTTTTGTTAGTATTTGAACTTTTACTAGAGGGAGTGGGTGAAGTATAGCTGCTTAATATATAGAAGGAAAATATCAGAGAGTCTCTGCTTCAAAGCCAAGAATGTCAGTTTCCAGTCTGTGTTGTGGGTGGTGTGGTCGTAATGAAAAATAAATAATAGAAAGACTAAATGAAGTTTCTCGAAAAAAAGTCTCTCAAAAGTATTGACGTATGTCTGATAGATTGATATACTTTAAAAACCGTCGCAAGAGAGCAGCGAGTACATAACAACTTCAAAACAGGAATTTAAAACATCGTGAAAAAAGTTGTTGACAAACATACTGCATTCTTGATATGATGGTCAAGTCGCTTCAAACAGAAGCACTTACACATTGAACCTTGAAAACTGAACAAAACAAGACAATACGTCAACGTTAATTCTAGATTTATTTTTAAAGAGCTATTCAAACTTTTATCGGAGAGTTTGATCCTGGCTCAGGACGAACGCTGGCGGCGTGCCTAATACATGCAAGTCGAGCGGACTGATGGGAGCTTGCTCCCATCAGTCAGCGGCGGACGGGTGAGTAACACGTGGGTAACCTGCCTGTAAGACTGGGATAACTCCGGGAAACCGGGGCTAATACCGGATAACTCATTTCCTCGCATGAGGAGATGTTGAAAGATGGCTTCTTGCTATCACTTACAGATGGACCCGCGGCGCATTAGCTAGTTGGTGAGGTAACGGCTCACCAAGGCAACGATGCGTAGCCGACCTGAGAGGGTGATCGGCCACACTGGGACTGAGACACGGCCCAGACTCCTACGGGAGGCAGCAGTAGGGAATCTTCCGCAATGGACGAAAGTCTGACGGAGCAACGCCGCGTGAGTGATGAAGGTTTTCGGATCGTAAAACTCTGTTGTTAGGGAAGAACAAGTACCGTTCGAATAGGGCGGTA